>NZ_JBQFZU010000013.1:0-138394 GCF_056542405.1 Ruegeria sp. AD11(2025)
AGGAACTGGGCGAGCCCTTCCGTCGTGACGCGATGAAAAAACCGGTCGCAGTCGCCGGTATCAGCGAAAACGACATGACACCACAGGCCGGAGCGTAATCCGAGTGAAACCTCTGCGCGCCATTCTCGGGACTGCAAGCGCCTCTGACAAGATCATCGCCTTAGCCGAGGGCGATGATCCCCGTGTTGTCGAAGGCGCGGTCATGGCCGTGAAAGAGAACGTTGCGCGGATTATTCTGATTGGCAGCAAGGCCGAAGTCTCGGCCTTGCTGGACACGCATGAAAGCTATGATCGCGAACGGATCAAAATTCACGATCCTGCCCACTCTTCACTGACACCTGAACTTGCACAAGCGCTGTATGAACGGCGCAAACACAAGGGAATTTCGCTTGACCAGGCGCGGCGACAGATCACAAACCGTCTGAATTTTGCCGCCATGCTGGTGCAGCAGGGCATTGCAGACGGCACTGTCGGCGGCGCGGTTGAAACCACGTCAGACACCGTGCGTGCCGCGTTGCAGATCATCGGCACAGCCCCGGATGCCGCCATGGTCTCCAGTTTTTTTCTGATGCTGTTCTGCAAGGACCATCACGAGGTCAAGGGCGCACGCATCTTTGCCGATTGCGGTCTGGTCGTTGACCCCAGCGCACAGGAAATGGCCGAGATCGCCCGCGCCTCGGCCGCGTCCTACGAGACCCTGACCGGTGAAACCGCGCGCGTGGCAATGCTGTCCTTTTCCACCTCCGGCAGCGCCCAACATGCCAAAGTTTCCAAGGTCGTCGAGGCCACGCAAATTGCGCGCGATAGGGACCCAACGCTGCTGATCGACGGAGAACTGCAGTTCGATGCCGCCTTCGTGCCCGAGGTCGCGGCCAAGAAAGCCTCCGATTCGCCGCTGAAGGGTGAGGCGAATGTCTTTGTCTTTCCCAATCTGGATGCCGGAAACCTGGGATACAAAATCGCCCAGCGCATTGGCAGGGTCGAGGCGATCGGCCCGGTCCTGCAGGGGCTGGCCAAACCCGCAAACGACCTGTCGCGCGGATGTTCCGCCGAAGACATTCTGCACATGATCGCCGTGACGGCCGTGCAGGCTCAACATGCCGAGTCCAAGCCGGAGACGTGTTGACCCGATCACCAAAGACCCCTGGCGGCTTGTCTGCCGATACCGTAATTTTTCAAGAAGGCCTGTTGGGTAGATGCTGGCAAAGACCGAGCTTACGTCTCTTTTCGGCGCAAACGCCGCCCGGACGATCCGCACCCTGTTTCCCGGCGTGCTGGTGGCGATGACCGTTGCCGCGACGGCCAAGTTCCTGTCCGAGCACTATGCCACCCCCGCCATGCTAATGGCGCTGTTGCTGGGCATCGCGCTCAGCTTTCTGGGGGAAGAGGGTAAAACCGTACCTGGCATCGGCTTTGCCGCGAAATCGCTGTTGCGGCTGGGCGTGGCGCTTTTGGGCGTGCGGGTTTCGATGACGCTGATGATGGGGCTGGGCTGGGACCTGATCGCATTGGTCGTTGGTGGTGTTCTGGCCACGATCGCATTTGGCCTGCTGATCGCGCGGTTCTTTGGACATAAGTGGCGCTTTGCCTTTTTGACCGCGGGTTCGGTTGCGATCTGCGGTGCCTCTGCCGCAATGGCAATCAGCGCCATCCTGCCCAAGGACGAGCGGTCCGAGGAACGGCTGATCTTTACCGTTCTGGGTGTCACCGTGCTGTCGACTATTGCTATGATCGCCTACCCCATCCTGGTGCGCACGCTGGGCATGAGCGACGTGGCAGGCGGCGTGTTCCTGGGCGGCACGATCCACGACGTGGCGCAGGTTGTTGGCGCGGGATTCTCGATTTCGGAACAGACCGGCGACACCGCGACGCTGGTGAAGCTATTCCGCGTGGCCATGCTGGCTCCGGTGGTTCTGGTCGCCTCGCTGATAATCCGCAGTGTCGCCGACATGGATGAGGCAGGCCAACGCCCGCCGATCCTGCCCAGCTTTGTCGTGGGCTTTCTGGTTTTGGCTGGGGCCAGCTCATTCGGTCTGATTCCGCCGTTCATTTCGGAACTGCTCAGCCAAACCTCGCGCTGGCTGTTGCTGATCGCCATCGCGGCGGTCGGCATGAAGACCAACCTGAAGCAAATCCTGTCGGTCGGCGGCGCTGCAATCGCCCTGATCGTCGTGGAAACTCTTTTTATTGCAGGAGTTATCCTCGCCGGAATAACATTCCTGACCTGATACGCTGACCCGACAGAAGGACGCCAGATGACCATCCAGCAACCGAAGATCGACACCAGCCCCAAAGTCTCGGACGAGGTCCGGCGCACCACCTGTTACATGTGCGCCTGTCGCTGTGGCATCAACGTGCATATGAAGGACGGCAAGGTCGCCTATATCGAAGGCAACCGCGACCATCCGGTGAACAAGGGCGTTCTCTGCGCCAAAGGATCGGCAGGGATCATGCAGGTCAACGCGCCATCCCGCCTTCGCAAGCCGCTGCTTCGGGTCGGGCCGCGCGGTTCGGGTGAGTTTCGTGAGATCGAATGGGATGAGGCGATCAGCACCGCCGTCGGCTGGCTGAACGAGTTGCACGAGACCGCACCGCAGAAACTGGCCTTCTTCACTGGCCGCGATCAAAGCCAGAGCTTCACATCGTTCTGGGCACAGAATTTCGGCACGCCCAACTACGCGGCCCATGGCGGGTTCTGCTCGGTCAACATGGCCGCTGGCGGCATCTATACCATGGGTGGCGCCTTCTGGGAGTTCGGCCAGCCCGACTGGGAGCATACCAAACTGTTCATGCTGTTCGGTGTGGCCGAAGACCATGACAGCAACCCGATCAAGATGGGTATCGGCAAGATCAAGGCACGCGGCGCGCGGGTGATCGGCGTAAACCCGATCCGCTCGGGCTATAACGCCGTCGCTGATGACTGGGTCGGGATAACCCCCGGCACTGATGGGCTGTTCATCCTGTCGCTGATCCATGTGCTGATGAAGGCGGGCAAGATCGATCTCGACTACCTCAGCCGCTACACCAACGCGCCGGTTCTGGTGAACGCCGCCGAAGGGTCCGAAAAGGGCCTGTTCCTGCGCAACGCCGATGGCAAGCCGCTGGTCATCGATCGCGTGACAGGTGAGCCGACGGCTTTTGACAAGCCGGGCGTCCGCCCGGATCTGTCGGCCACCTATGAAAAAGATGGCGTCACCCATCGCCCCGTCTTCCACCTGATGGCCGAGAAGTACCTGTCCGACGAGCATTCACCCGAAAACGTGGCCGATCGCTGCGGTATCCCAGCCCAGCGCATCCGTGCCATCGCCGCCGAAATCGCCCGCGTCGCCTTTAACGAGGCCTTCGAACTGGACCACGAGTGGACCGATTTCCGGGGTGAAACACATTCAAAAATGATCGGCCGCCCGGTCAGCTTTCACGCCATGCGCGGGATTTCGGCCCATGCCAACGGGTTTCAGACCTGCCGGGCGCTGCATGTGCTGCAGATCCTGCTTGGAACGGTTGAAGTCCCCGGCGGCTTCCGTTTCAAACCGCCCTACCCCAAACCGATAGAGGCACACCCCAGCCCGCACGGAGACCGTCGGCCCGGACGCCCGCTGGAAGGTCCGCATCTGGGATTTGTGCGTGGCCCCGAAGACCTGCTGATCGACGATTGCGGCACGCCACAGCGCATCGACAAGGCATTCACTTGGGAGAATCCCATGTCCGCCCACGGGCTGATGCACATGGTGATCTCGAACGCCGCCGCAGGTGATCCTTACAAGATCGACACGCTGTTCATGTACATGGCGAACATGTCATGGAACTCCTCCATGAACACCAAGGGTGTGATGGAGATGCTGACCGCCCGCAACGAAGACGGAAAATACGTCATCCCCAAGATCATCTATTCCGATGCCTATTCTTCGGAAATGGTGGCTTATGCCGACCTTGTCCTGCCCGACACCACCTATCTGGAACGGCACGACTGTATTTCTCTGCTGGATCGCCCGATCTGCGAGGCTGACGCCGCCGCCGACGCGATCCGCTGGCCGGTGGTCGAACCCGACCGCGACGTGCGCGGGTTCCAGTCGGTGCTGATCGAACTGGCTAACCGCATGAGCCTCCCGGGATTCACCAACGAAGACGGCACGCCCAAGTGGCAGGACTATGCCGACTATATCGTCAACCATCAGCGCAAGCCGGGCATCGGCCCGCTAGCCGGGTTCCGGGGTGAAAACGGTGAAAAAGAAGGCCGCGGAGAAGTCAACCCTGACCAGCTGAACCGCTATATCGAAAACGGCGGCTTCTACGTTGCGCATATCCCCGAAGGCGCGGATTACTACAAGCCGTGGAACGCTGCCTATCAGGATTGGGCCGTGGGAATGGGCATCTATGACAGCCCGCAACCCTACCTGTTCCAGCTCTATTCCGAACCGATGCGAAAGTTCCAGCTGGCCGCTGAAGGCCACGGAGATCGCCAGCCCCCCGAGCACTTGCGCCAGCGCATCAAGGACACCATGGACCCGCTGCCAATCTGGTACGAAACCGATCAGCAAGGCAATGAGGGCTTTACGGTCAACGCCCTGACCCAACGTCCGATGGCGATGTATCACAGCTGGGGCACCCAGAACGCGTGGCTGCGCCAGTTGCACGGGCGCAACCCGTTATATGTCCCGACAAAACTGATGCGCGAGCACGGGCTGAGCGACGGCGACTGGGCGAAGGTCAGCTCTCCACACGGGGAAATCACCGTTCCGGTCATGGAGATGGCAGCGCTGAACGACAACACCGTCTGGACATGGAACGCCATCGGCAAACGCAAAGGCGCCTGGGCCCTGCAGGAGGATGCGCCGGAGGCCACCAAGGGCTTCCTGCTGAACCACCTGATCCACGAGCTGCTACCGCCAAAAGGCGACGGGCAACGCTGGGCCAACTCGGACCCGATCACCGGACAGGCCGCATGGTTCGACCTGAAAGTGAAAATCGAAAAAGCCGAGGCCCCGAGTGACGCGGAAAGCCAGCCCGAGTTTGGTCCGATCAAGTCACCCGTTGGCACCGGTCCGAAAGATCTGGCGTGGAAGGTAGGCAAATGACTCAGCTCCCCCAATCCACCGAACGCAAAATGGGTCTGGTCATTGATCTGGATACCTGTGTCGGCTGCCATGCCTGCGTGATCTCATGCAAAGGCTGGAACACCGAGAACTACGGCGCGCCGCTGTCGGATCAGGACGCCTATGGCGGTAACCCATCGGGCACCTTCCTGAACCGTGTGCATTCCTACGAGGTAACACCTGAACAGGGTCACGCCCAACTGATCCACTTCCCCAAGTCGTGCCTGCATTGCGAGGACGCGCCCTGCGTCACCGTTTGCCCAACCGGGGCCAGCTACAAAAGGGTCGAAGACGGCATCGTTCTGGTCAATGAAAGCGACTGTATCGGCTGCGGCCTCTGCGCTTGGTCCTGCCCCTATGGCGCGCGTGAACTGGACGTGGCCGAAGGTGTGATGAAAAAATGCACCCTCTGCGTCGACCGTATCTATAACGAAAACCTGCCCGAAGTGGACCGCGTCCCCTCTTGCGTCCGTACCTGCCCCGCTGGAGCACGTCATTTCGGTGATCTTGGCGACCCCGACAGCGATGTCAGCAAACTGGTGGCCGAGCGCGAGGGCATGGACCTGATGCCTGAAATGGGCACCAAACCCGTCAACAAGTACCTGCCGCCACGGCCCAAGGATCAGATCGAGGACCAGATCGACATTCTGGCACCCCTGCTTGCCCCGGTCGCCGAAGAGCCCAAAGGCTTCCTAGGCTGGCTCGACAAAACTCTGGAGAAGCTCTGATGCATCCGGCCCCATCTGTCATCATCTTCACAACCTGTTCCGGGCTGGGCTTCGGCCTGCTGTTTTTCCTTGGCCTCGGCCAACCCTCAGTAACCGGTTTCGTCGCGTTCGTATTCTACCTCATCGCCTACGCTCTGGCGGTGGGCGGCCTGCTCGCCTCAACCTTCCACCTTGGACACCCAGAACGTGCCTGGAAAGCGTTCAGCCAATGGAAATCCAGCTGGCTCAGCCGGGAGGGGGTCTGCGCCGTTGCTGCACTGCTTGTCATGGGGCTTTATGCCCTTGGTGCCGTGTTCATGGGCAGCCACTGGACCGTTTTGGGGTGGGTCGGAGCACTGCTCAGTCTGGCCACCGTGTTTACCACCTCGATGATCTATACACAGCTCAAGACAGTCCCGCGTTGGAACATGAACCTGACACCGGCACTGTTTCTGTCTTTCAGCCTTGCAGGGGGTGCTCTATTGGCCGGGGTCGAAGCCTTGGCTCCCTGGCTGTTGGCCATCGCTGGGGCCGTGCAGCTTGCCTATTGGGCTAAGGGCGACGGCGCATTGACCCGGTCTGGCACCACCTTGGGCACCGCAACCGGGTTGGGAGGCCGAGGCACTGTTCGTGCGTTTGAACCGCCACACACGGGAACCAACTATCTGCTGCGAGAATTCGTCCACGTCGTCGGGCGCAAACATGCACAGAAACTGCGTGCGATTTCCTTTGGCTTGGCCTTTGTCCTCCCGTTGCTGTTGATTCTGATCCCGGTCTCGGGGGTTGCCATCAAACACATCCTTGCACTGCTTGCCGTACTGTCACATCTGACCGGCGTCGTAGTTTCGCGGTGGCTTTTCTTCGCGCAAGCTGAACACGTGGTGGGGCTATATTACGGCAAGCGCTGAAAACGGTAGAAAGAGCCTCGGGAGTGAGGCTCTTTTTCTTTGCCCCATGTCACAAACCCGGTGACTCGTGCGTCCTGTTTTTGTTCAATACCCAAACAGGAGAAATCGATGTCCCCCCGGATCAATCACTTTGCCCTTGCACCCGACCTGTTGCAGCCCATGCTCGACATGGAGGAACGACTGCGCGCGTCCGAACTGGAACATAGCCTGATCGAGCTTGTGAAACTCAGAGTTTCTCAGATCAATGGATGTGCCTATTGCATTCACATGCATACGCATGACGCGCGCGCAAACGGAGAAACCGAAGACCGCTTGCACCTGCTGAACGCCTGGCATGAAGCTTCGCTGTTTTCGGAGCGCGAACGCGCGGCATTGATCTGGGCTGAAACGCTCACCCGGATCGAAACCAGCCGTGCACCTGACGATGTTTACCGCGTAGTTGCTGCGCAGTTTTCGGAGCGGGACCTAATCACACTGACCCTTGTGACCACCACAATCAATGCCTGGAACCGTCTGGCCATTGGGTTTGCGATTCCACACCCCGAAAGCAACCAGGCCACAGCTGCGTGACCCGTACGATCCCTCTGCCCAAAGATCGGGCATTTGTCGACATGCAACCGCGTCTTTTCGCGGTTGCATATCATATGCTTGGATCAGTCAGCGATGCCGAGGATATCGTTCAGGAAGCTTACTTGCGCTGGCAGCGCGTCGACACCGAGCAGGTGCGCGACACCACAGGATATCTCATCCGCGTGGTTTCCAGGCTTTGCCTCGATCATCTACGCGCGGCCCGGGCCACGCGTGAGGCTTACCCCGGAGAATGGTTGCCAGAACCGCTGGTTACGGAAGACGCGACAGAACGATTGGACCGCGATGTTTCTGTTGCGCTCTTGATGGCTTTGGAGCGTTTGTCGCCTCTGGAACGCGCTGCATTCCTTTTGCATGACGTATTCGAACATACCTATTCCGACTTGTCTGATACGCTAAACCGCAGCCAGAGCAGCTGTCGCCAACTCGTCAGCCGTGCCAGAAAGCATGTTGAGCACGTGAAGCCCCGTGCAAGCGTCACGCGTGAGCACGGCGAAGAACTGGCCAAGGCGTTTTTTGACGCAGCAAAAAGTGGCGACACAAGAAACCTGACCAACCTGTTGGCACGGGATGTGCAATTGCACACGGATGGTGGCGGTAAAATCATCGCAACACTGAACCCGATTTACGGGCGGGATAAAGTCATTCGGTTTTTCGCGGGGCTGGCGCGGAAAGCCACTGCCGATCAGACCTATTCCGCAACCTTCTGTTGGCTGAATGGACTACCGGCAGTAATCAACAAAGAACCGGCGGGGTCAATGCAGGCGACCTCGCTAAAGATAGAAAAGGGTAAGATCGCAGCCATCTATGTGGTTCGCAATCCCGAGAAGACCCAACATCTGGAAAAACTGCTGGCAGACAGGGCCTGCTGATATCAACAGGCCCCGGCTAATGACTCAGAGCAGCCCCGCATGCTCCATTGCAGCGTCGATGGCGGCCTTTGTGCTGTCGTCCAACGCGGTCAGGGGCGACCGGACTTCGGTGCTGCACAGGCCCAGCTTGCTGAGCGCGTATTTGGCGCCAACCAGACCCGGCTCAATAAAGATCGCTTCGTGCAGGGGCATCAGACGGTCCTGATACGCCAGCGCCTTGGTGTAGTCGCCCGCCAGCGTCGCCTGCTGGAACTCGGCACATAGCTTCGGCGCAACGTTTGCGGTGACCGAAATGCAGCCGACGCCGCCATGCGCGTTGAAGCCCAGCGCGGTGGCGTCCTCGCCCGACAGTTGACAGAAGTCGGGTCCACAGGAAGCACGTTGCTGACTGACGCGGGCCAAGTCGCCTGTTGCGTCCTTCACGCCAACGATGCGCGGCAGCTCGGCCAGCTCTCCCATCGTTGCGGGAGTCATGTCGATCACTGACCGGCCAGGGATGTTGTAGATGATGATTGGGATATCGGCGCAATCATGCAGCGCGCGGAAATGCGCGATCAACCCCTTTTGGGTGGGCTTGTTGTAGTACGGCGTCACAACCAGCGCCGCATCCGCACCGATCCGTTCTGCGAATCGCACGAAGCGGATCGCTTCGACCGTGTTGTTCGAGCCCGCACCCGCGATAACCGGCACTCGACCGGCGGCGGCTTTGACAACCTCTTCCACAACGGTTTCGTGCTCTTCATGGCTGAGCGTCGGGCTTTCACCGGTGGTGCCTACGGGAACCAGCCCGGTCGAACCTTCTTGAATCTGCCATTCCACCAAGTGTTTGAGAGTCTTCAGGTCCAACTCGCCGTTTGTGAACGGGGTGACGAGGGCTGGCATTGAGCCTTTGAACATGACACGCTCCTTGGTGTGCGGTTAGTAATTTTTATGCCTCGGGCCATCACAATCGTCACGATGTGAGTTGATCCCGGCGGCGCAAGGTTTATCCTGAGTGGCTGTATCCTTGGTTGGTTGGGAAATGCAAGGCATGACACGCGTTCTGGCGCTTTTGATAGCGGTGATTCTGGGGTCAATCGGGCAAGCGCGGGCTGACGCCGCGGGCGATCTGCGCGCCGGGATGAATGAAATGCGCAAGGGCGACTGGAATGCGGCCCTGCGTGTGTCGGGCAAGCGGGGGTCCGTCAGCCGCGATATCATCGTTTGGCACTGGCTGCGGCAGGGCTTTGGCAGCTCGGGCGATGTGCTTGTGTTTCTGGACCGCCGTCCGGACTGGCCCGGGCTGGCTTGGCTGCGACACAAAAGCGAGCCTGCGTTCACCGGTGCCGATCCTGACCGGGTGATGAAATTCTATGTCGGCAATCGGCCGCAAACAGCGGAAGGTGCGCTGAACTATGCCGTCGCGCTGAAGGCTAAGGGGCATCCGGGCGATGCCGAAGCCGATATCGTGGCCGCCTGGCGCACTATGCCGATGGGGTCGGGGCTGCAAAAGGACTACCTTGAGAATTTCGGCAAGCTGCTGAAACCCCATCACGCCGCCCGACTGGACCGAATGCTGTGGGATGGGCACCATGTCAGCGCCGGGCAGATGTTGCCCTTGGTCAGCGCCGATCAGCGCAAGCTGGCCGAGGCGCGGATTGCCCTGCAAAAACGCCAGCCCGGTGTGGATAACAAGGTCGCCGCGGTTCCGAAGGCGCTGGTCGAATCTCCGGGTCTGGCTTTTGACCGGTTTGTCTGGCGCGACAAGAAGGAACTGGACGACAGCGCGATTGACCTGATGCTGGCACGTTCAACCGGGCCGGATGCGCTGGGTGAGCCGGACAAATGGGCCGAGGGCCGCCGCCGTCTGGCGCGGCTTGAGATGCGCAATGGCGACGCCAGCCGTGCCTACAAGATCGCTGCCAGCCACCACATGACACCCGAGATGGGTTACGCCTATGCGGATCTGGAATGGCTAGCCGGGTTCCTTGCGCTGCGCAAGCTGAATGATCCCGCCACGGCGGTGCGGCATTTCCAGAACTTCTCGGGCGCAGTGGAGTCGCCGATCTCGAAAGGGCGCGGCGGCTATTGGCTCGGCCGGGCCTATGCGGCTCAGGGGGAGGCTGACAAAGCCTATGACGCCTATGCGATGGGCGCAGACTATCAAACCTCGTTTTATGGGCTGCTGGCAGCCGAACGGATCGGACGGCCCTTCGACGGTGAACTGGCCAATCCGCGCCGGGCACCGCATTGGAAACAGGCCGATTTCGCCAACTCAAGCGTATTGGAAGCCGGACTGCTGTTGCTGCGCGCCGGGGAAAAAAACTTGTCCGAGCGTTTCCTGACCCATCTGGTCGAAGAGCTTGACCCGGTGCAAGCCACACAGTTGGGCGATCTGGTGATCGAACTGAAAGAGCCTCATCTGGCGGTGATGATTGCCAAGCGCGCGGCCAAAACCGGCGTTGTTTTGCCCGCTGCCTATTACCCGATGCATCCGGTGGCCGATATGGGCCTGCCCATGGCGAAAGAAATGACACTGGCCATCGCCCGCCGCGAAAGTGAGTTTGACCCTGTGGTCGTCAGCGGTGCCGGCGCACGCGGGTTGATGCAGGTAATGCCGGCCACAGCCAAGCTGGTGGCCAAGGAACTGGGCATCCTCAGCGGTCACAAGACGTTGAAATTGACTTCGGACTGGCAATACAACGCCAAGCTGGGTGCAAACTATCTCTCGGGTCTGGCAGCTGATTTCAACGGCAATGTGGTGATGATGGCCGCAGGGTATAACGCTGGACCGCGCCGCCCGATCTCTTGGATGGAGCGCTATGGTGACCCCCGCACCGGTGAGATTGACGTGGTCGACTGGATTGAGACCATCCCCTTCAGCGAAACCCGCAATTACGTGATGCGGGTGGCCGAAAGCCTTCCGGTCTATCGTGCCCGTTTGGGTCAGCCCGCTTTGCCGGTTCCTTTCTCGCAGGAGTTGGTCGGTTCAACCCTGGCTTCGTTCGCGCCATAGGGTGAACAGGCCCGCAGCCACAACCAATGCGGCACCGATGACAACTGCGGGCCGTAACGCCTCACCAAAGACCAAGATGCCGAGGGTGGCGCTCCAGACCAGATGGAAATAGGCAAAGGGCTGTACGGCGCTGGCCTCGGCCATTTCATAGCATTTGATCAACAGCCAGTGGCCCAGAACGCCGCTGACACAGAGCAGCGCCATCCACACCCAATCCGCGCGCACCATCGGTTCCCAGAACCACATCCCCACCAGTGTCATCGCGACGGCGCCGGCAATGCCGGTCCAGAAAAAACTGGTGGCCGAACTGTCCTTGCGGGCAACATAGCGGGTCAGCAATCCATAAATCGCGAACATCAGCGCGGAAATCAGTGGCAGGATGGCCCAAGGGTTAAAAACGCCAACACCCGGTTGCAGGATGATCAGAACGCCGATGCAGCCCACTCCGATCGCCACCCAGCGCCGCCAACCGACCTGCTCGCCCAGCACCGGCCCGCTGAGTGCCGCGACCAGCAGCGGATAACAGATGAACACGGCCATGCTGTCGATCAAACCCAGCACCGTGAAGGCATAAACGGCGACGCAAATCTCAGCCGCCAACAAGAGGCCACGGAAGACTTGAAGCCCAAGCTGGCTGGTTCGGGTGGCAGCCACCAAGCCTCCGGGAGAACGCGCGGCCAGCGCAATCACAAAGGCGGCGAAAAACCAATAGCGGATCATCACCACCATGTAGGTGTTGTATGTTCCCGCCAGATGGCGCGAGATGCCGTCCTGCAGGGCAAACACAATTGTCGCCGCGATCATTAGCGCGATGCCCACGCGGGAGTTGTTCTGCTGCGTCATTCCTGGATAGCCCGGGTCATATGGCGTTTGTGGCCGAAACCGGGAGTACGGGTGACAGTAAAGCCCGCACCCTCCAAACCGCGCCGCACAAACCCAGCGGCAGTATACGTGGCCGCCGTACCGCCAGCCACCGTGTGGTCGGCCACCTGCTGCATCAGGTCCGCCCCCCAGAGTTCGGGGTTCTTGGCTGGCGAGAACCCGTCCAGAAACCAGGCATCAGCCTCGCCTTCCCATGCGGGCAGCGTTTGACGCGCGTCGCCTTCGATCACCTCAAGATGCAGGGTGCCCAGATTACACCGACCGCCCTGCCATCGATCCAGAAAACGGTCGGTCCAAGGCGCAAGTTCCGGAAAGGCCGCCAGCGCACGGGACATGTCGTCGGCCACCATCGGGAAAGCCTCAAAACTGGTGAAGCTCAGGGGGGCGGTTTGGCCAGCCCTCTCCCACTCAGACCACACGGTTAGCATATTCAGACCGGTGCCGAACCCCAGTTCGGCAATGTGAAACCCCGGCGCAAACCGCGCGGGCAGGTCATTGCCCGCCAGAAACACGTGTCGCGTCTCTTCCAGCCCGTTCTGCAGTGAGAAATACGGATCATCGAAACGGTCCGAGACCGGAATCTGATCCTCGGTCCATGTCAGTTCAGCGCGCTGGTCTGCCATCGGGGAATCCTGTAGCTAAGCGGCGCGACACTGAACAAGGAAAAGGGGAATGGCAATGGTCGATGTAACGGTGCGCGGTGCGGGCATCTTTGGCCTGTCCATCGCCTGGACCTGCGCCCGACGTGGCGCAAAAGTGCAGGTCGTCGATCCGTTTGGTGCCGGTTCAGGCTCCAGCAGCGGGTTGGTCGGTGCGCTGGCCCCGCATGTGCCCGAGAACTGGAACGCCAAGAAAGCCTTTCAGTTCGACAGCCTGATCATGGCCGAACCGTTCTGGAAGCAGGTCGAAGCCACCGGCGGCGTTTCCCCCGGTTACGCGCGGTTGGGCCGGTTGCAACCCATTGCTGACGCTCGCACGCTGGAGCTTGCCCATGCGCGCGCGGAAACCGCTGCCGAGCTGTGGCAGGGGCGCGCCGAATGGAGGGTTGTTGCTGCCGAGGCCCTCGGTTCGTGGTGCCCGCCCAGCCCGACCGGATTCGTAATCCACGACACGCTAAGCGCGCGAATGCACCCCCGCCGCGCCTGTGCCGCGCTGGTGTCGGCATTGGCAGTGATGGGAGTGGACGTGGTGGCGGAAGCGCCGGACCGGGGTCAGGTCGTTCATGCCACCGGTCTGGCTGGGTTGCAGGAGTTGAGCCAGGCCTTTGGCAAAACCGTCGGCAATGGCGTTAAGGGACAGGCCGCGCTGCTGCGTTTTGATGCGGGTGAAGTGCCGCAGCTGTTTGCCGATGCGATCCACATCGTGCCCCATGCCGATCGAACCCTTGCTATCGGTTCGACCTCAGAACGCGACTACGACGACCCGTCCAGCACGGATGCCGCGCTGGACGACGTGCTGGATCGCGCCACGCGGGCGGTGCCGGTGCTGCACGGCGCCGAGGTGATCGAACGGTGGGCCGGCGTGCGCCCCCGCAGCAAAAGCCGCGCCCCGATGCTGGGTGCACATCCGTTGCATCAGGGGCAGTTCATCGCCAATGGTGGCTTCAAGATTGGTTTCGGCATGGCCCCAAAACTGGCCGAGGTCATGACCGATCTGGTGCTGGACGGGCGCGACACGATCCCCGACGATTTCCGGCCCGAGGCCTCACTCTGATGAAGACACAGCCTCAGCCAACATGCATTGCCGACCATCTGGGCCACGTACCCACAGGGTTTGCCCGTTCCGACACAGTGTCGCGGTTTCGAAATGCATCAGCGGCGCGGTTGCCCGGAACGAGAACTTCGCCAAAGGCCCCATAGCGTCTTCCGCATACAGCATCAGGTGCTGCGCCAGCAACGGGCCGTGCACGACCAGCCCGGCATAGCCCTCGACATCGCGGGCATAGTCCAGATCGTAGTGGATACGGTGGCCGTTGAAGGTCAGCGCCGAATAGCGGAACAGCAAAGTGCTGTCAAAAGTGACCGTGCACAGGTCTGTCTCGTCCGTGCGCGCAAGGAGCGGAACCGGTTTGACCTCATCAGGCGACGGATCCTGACGGTAGACCAGATCCTGCCATTCGGTCAGGCACAGCGTATCACTCTGCCAAACCTCGTGGCGCAGCGTAACAAATCCCAATGGCCCGGTGCGTCCCGTTTTCGAAGTCGCTTTTTCACAGACCGAGCGGCGCTCGGCCCCTGCCCCCGCGATCAGAGGCGTGTGGAAGTGCAGGCGGCCGCCCGCCCACATGCGACGGGGCAGGCCCATATCGGGGATCAGACTGCCCCCCACCTTCGGATGCCCATCGCGGCCCAAACGCTCGGGCGGCTGGGGCAACCAGAAATAGAGTTGGTGAAAGAACGGCGGCAGCGCCGCCCCCGCCATTATCGTTGCGTCCAGCCCCAACGCCACCTGCAATGCGGCAGCACGGGCCGGGTCGATCACATCAGATTGAATTTCATCTGCCATGGCGGCAGATTAAGCGGCCCGGAGAGGGTCAACAAGCGTTAGAACCCTGCCTCAGTTCGCAGCTTCTCCATCAGGGTCCGCAAGCTGCTTTCGTAGTGGTCGCTGGTCAGTTTCCCCTGCTCGTCGAACTCGTTCGAGCTGTCAGCCAGATGGATTTCCGGCCCCTGCAGGATGCGCGGCTGGAACGGCACCATACAGCTGCGCAGAACCATCTGCGCACGTTCGCCGCCCGCACGGCCAGCTGCCGCCGACATCACGGCAACCGGTTTGTCTGCCCACGGGCGACCATTGGTCCGGCTGACCCAGTCCAGCGCGTTTTTAAGAACGCCAGACGGTCCTTTGTTGTATTCCGGCGTTGAGATGATCACCGCATGGGCCTGCGCGATTTGTTCAGCCAGCGTTTGAACCACCTGTGGAATGCCCTCGCCCGCTTCCAGATCACCGTCATAGAGCGGCAGATTCAGATCGGCCTCGATATGGGTGCCGGGGTTGAACAGCCGCGCGGCCTCGCGAAGCAGTTTGCGGTTGGTGGCATTTTGGCGCAACGAGCCTGAAAGGCTCAGCAGGATCGGTTCAGACATCAGGAAACTCCGTCTTGGTGTTTCCCAATAGCTAGCCCAAAGGCCGCACGCGCCAAAGCCCAGTTGACGCGCAGTCAATGTGCGAAAAAGGGCACCCGCAGGTGCCCCCTTCACATTAAACGCTACCGTTCGGGATGATCTCGATATCGACCCGGCGGTTGCGGGCCTTGCCCTCGGGCGTCAGGTTCGACGCGGCTGGTCGGTTCTCACCCAGGCCTACTGTGCTGATCCGGGCACTGCTGACACCATTGGCCTGCAGGATATCCGCCACCGACCGGGCACGGCGTTCGGACAAGGCCTGATTATACGACGCCTCGCCATCGCTGTCGGTATGGCCGACGACCTGGACGCTCGAATTGGGATACCGCGTCAGGTTCTGGCCCACTTTCTCCAGATCAGCCCGCAGCGCCGGGCGCACGGTCGCGCTGTCGGTGTCAAAGGAGATATCATTCGGCACGGTGACAATCAGACGGTCGCCTGCATTGGTGACGGTGATGCCCTGATTGGCCAGTTGCTGACGCAGCTCGGCCGCTTGACGGTCCAGCTGATTGCCGATCAATCCGCCACCGGCGGCACCGACCGCAGCCCCGGCCAATGCACCCAGACCCGGGTTCGAGTTATTGGCAATCGCGCCAACTCCGGCCCCTACTAGACCACCCAAAATCGCGCCTTGTTTCGCGTTTTGGTTGGGATCGGCTGGCAGGTTCAGCGTGCCGGGATCTGTACAGGCCCCCAGAAACAAGGCCGAGCACAGCCCGGCGGACAATACAAATTTGGAATTCGTCATGATATCACCTTCTGCTCCGGCACCCGTTTACCGGGCGCATATTGTTTGGTGCAGTTTATCGCGCTGCTTGCAGGCGTTCTCAAGCAACAATCCGGTGAAATCGGCGAATACCCGCCGCCTAGGAGGCCCGTGCCGAGGCATCCCAGTGGTTCTGTTCCTGCCAGATCGCGCGCAGGGGTTCGCCCTGCCCGCAAAAGTGATCCTCGGTCAACTCGCACGCCCAGATTCGGTCGGTGCGGAAATGGCGGAACCCGTTCCGTAACTCACACCAGGCGGCCAGCAAGGTGCATTCGATGTGATAGATCAGCGCTACGGGCCGGACGATCCGTTCGGTTCGTTCCCCTTCCGCGTTTTCGTAGGTGATGCGAATCTTGCGTTCGTCCCGGATTGCCTCGCGATAGTTCACCACGGGTACGCAGCCTTTTTCGGGGTCGTCCATTGGGGCACCCCACGGCGCGACTTGCAGCCAGTCGGTCGGCACGCGCAAAGCTTCGATCTTGCGACACACCCGGTCAGCAGCCTGTTGCAACGTACTGTCCCCGGTGCGCGCCAGCATCGACAGGCCGACCCACAGCGCCTCGACCTCCTCGGCATCAAAATTCAATGGCGGCAGGTCATAACCGCGCCGCATCAGGTAACCAACACCGGCCTCACCCTCGATCGGGGTGCGTTGCGCCTGCAGGGCTGCGATATCGCGATAGACCGTGCGCGCGGACACTTCGAGCTTTTCTGCCAATGCATCCGCCGTCACTGGCGCTTCGGCCGAACGCAAAATCTGGATGATTTCGAACAGGCGGGTGGAACGGCGCATGGGTTTCTCCGGTTCATATGCTGACACTCTAGCACACCCCCCTGACAAGGTGGTGTCAGGAGTGATGGTCGAGACTTGGCGTCAGACGAAAAGGAGATCACCGATGCCAAGCCTCGACAATCACGTGATGATGACCCTGAAACTGGGTCCTTGGGCGCAGGATCACACCTTGCGCAGCTTTGAAATCGAGCGCGAGATCATGGCCGCCCGCCAACCCTGCACCCCGCGCAAACGCCGCTGGCGTTTTTCGCTGGGTAACCTGAAGATGCTGTGGACCAGTAGCGCCTAAGATTCAGAAATCCGCCTTGGCGCGGAACTTCATCGAATCCCCGCCCTCGGGGCTCTTCAGGCGCAGCTCCTCGGAATGAAGCATCAGCCGCGGGAAATCCCGGGCCGCCCCATCGGCATAGAACGGGTCACCCAGGATAGGGTGGCCCAGCGCCTGCATGTGAACCCGCAATTGATGCGACCGACCCGTTTTGGGGAACAGGCGCATGCGGGTCGTTTCGCCCTCGTGTTTGACGACTCTCCAGTCGGTGACAGCGGGCTTTCCGGTCTCATGACACACCTTCTGGCGCGGACGGTTGGGCCAATCCACGATCAGCGGCAGGTCAACGGCACCAGTCTTTTCTTCAACCCGTCCCCAGACCCGCGCCACATAGGTTTTGCGGGTTTGGCGGTTCTCGAACTGCATACTCAGATGGCGTTGTGCATGGGGGGTCTGGGCAAAGACCATCACACCCGAGGTATCCCGGTCCAGCCGGTGCACCAGCAACGTCTGCGGAAACGCCGCCTGTACCCGCGACAGCAGGCAATCGGCCAAGTGCTCGCCCCGCCCCGGCACTGACAACAGGCCCGAGGGTTTGTTCACCACTATCAGCTGCGCGTCCTCATACAGAACGTCCAGAGGGGTGTTCGGGGGATCATAGGTCTCGCTCATGCGCGCCTGCCTATCGCAGCGCGCGACCTCCCGCAACGTCGGGCTTGCCTGAACGAAACAGTTCAGCAACTCTGCCCTCAAAGCGGAAGGAGAATCCATGCACCCCACGATCGAACGCATGCAGGAGGTGGTCGCCAAAGGCGATGAGAGCTTGATCCATGAAGTACTGGCCGAGGATGTGCGCTTTTCCCCACCCACCTATTACAGCACCTGGACCGGGCGCGAACCGGTGGCGGCCGTGCTGGGCCACGTGGGGCAGGTATTCTCAGATTTCCGCTATCGCCGTGTGATGGGTGAGGGCAAGGACTGGGCGCTGGAATTCCAGTGCAAGGTCGGAGATCTGGACGCTGTGGGGGTCGATCTGATCACGCTGAACGATGACGGGCTGATTCAGGAGTTCGAAGTCGTCATGCGCCCCTACAAAACCATCGGCGCCCTGCGCGAGGCGATGATGGCGCGCGTCATGACCGACCCGCGGTTCCTTGAATACAAGAACGCGCTCAGCTGACCATGCCTGTCGCCGCCGATCAGCTGTTGCGTGTGCCGTTGCTGCCGGTTCTGGCGGTTCAAGGCCTGTCGGTGCGCCGCAATGCTCAACTTTTGCCGGAACCCAGTGGCCCGCGCCAGGGGCGCGTGGGACGAGGGCCGAGACGGCGTCTTCTGATCGCAGGCGACAGTTCCGCCGCAGGGGTTGGCGCGGGGACGCAGGCACAAGCTCTGTCTGGCTATCTCGTGGCACAGCTGGCCAAGCACTATACGGTTGAATGGCGGCTTGAGGCCACGACCGGACATACAACACAGGACACGATCGATCGACTAAGCGGCTTGACCGGCCAGTTCGATATGGCCATCACTGCGCTCGGCGTTAATGACGTGACACGCGGTGTGACACGCCAAAAGTTCATCGCCCACCAAACCCAATTGCTGGATCTTTTGACCGGTCACCTGCGCGCGCGACGGCTGGTGGTCACGGCCGTGCCGCAGATGAACCTGTTCCCAGCACTGCCGCAGCCGCTGGCCTGGGTACTGGGACGGCAGGCCGCGCGGTTGGATCGCGGTTTGCAGCAGGTTGCGGCCAGCTTTCCGCAGGCACGACATCTGCAACTGGATTTGCCCAACGACCCGGCCCTCGCCGCGCCGGATGGCTACCACCCCAGCCCAAAAACCTATGCCATTTGGGCCGAAGAGGCCGCACGCCTCTTGCGTCAGGCCTGAGCCCGCATCTGCCGGATCATCGGGATCGAATAGACCACCAACGCCGTCCAGATCAGCGGAAACGCGATCATGCGCCCCCGGTCGATCTGCTCACCAAATACGGTGATGGCTGTGATGAAAATCATGGTCGGCGCGATGTATTGCAGGATACCCATGGTCGACAGCCGCACCAGTTTCGCCCCGTTGGCATAAACCAGCAGCGGCACCGCCGTCACAACGCCTGCACAAGCCAGCAGCATAGTGTCGGTTGCCGCTACACCGAAATGCCCGGTGCCCTGCACACCCAGCCACGTGACGTACATCAGCGCTGGGATTAGCAGGATCACAACTTCAAGCAGAAACCCCTGATTTGGACCAATAGGCAGCGACCGCTTGAAAAACGCGTAGAACCCCCAGCTGATCATCAGACCCAGCGCCGCCCACGGCAGGCTGCCTGCCTCGACCACCAAAACCAGCACCCCTAACGCTGCAATTGCCACTGCTGCCAGTTGGATTTTCGTCAAAGGCTCACGCAACAAAACCGCGCCCAAAGCAATACTGAACAGCGGGTTGATGTAATAACCCAGCGCCGCATCCAAAGCCCGGTCATTGGCAATCGCCCAGACGTAAATCGCCCAGTTCACCGAAATCAGAGCCGCCGTTATGCAAGCCATCCCCAACATCTTTGGGTTCACCAGCGCCGCTTTTAAATCGCGCGTGCGCCCCAAGGCCACCAGCAACAGCCCCGCCACCGGAACCGACCAGATGATGCGGTGCGAAACGACCTCAATCGGCCCCACATGAGACACCGCCTTCATATATAGCGGCAGAAAACCCCACAGGACATAGGCCGTCACGGCTAATGCCAACCCTTTGGGCGTATCTGCATTGTTGGGCGGTACAGGAGTGTCTGCCACGGCGGGTCTCCGACTGATACCGGATCTCTCTACGGCAAATCAGACCGGGTTGGAAACTACGAAAACTGTGAAGCAGGTCATCAGGAAATCTGATACGTCGCGACGCCCACCAGCACACCCCAAGAAAAAAGCCGGGGCGCCGCAGCGCCCCGACAGTTTGGTTATACTTTAACGCGTTCCGATTTCGGGTCGTACATCGGCTTCAGCGACGCCTCGGCTTTGACCTTCACACCGCAGACGTCGATTTCGTAGGTCGAGGCAAGCACATCCGCTGCCTTTTCACCTTCGCACGGTACGTAGCCCAGACCAATGGCAGCACCCAAAGTGTGGCCGTAGTTGCCCGAGCTCAGATAGCCCACATATTCACCATCACGGATGATCGGCTCATTGTGAAACAGCAGCGGCTCGGCATCGGTCAGTTTGAACTGCACCAGACGGTTCTTAGGACCACTTTCCTTGCGCGCAATCACCGCCTCGCGGCCGATGAAATCGCTGCCCTTGTCCACTTTGACCGCAAAGCCGAGCCCCGCATCCACGACGTGGTCTTCGCAGGTGATGTCGTGACCAAAGTGGCGGAAACCTTTCTCGATCCGGCAACTGTCCATCATGTGCATCCCACAGAGTTTCAACCCCATGTCCTGCCCGGCTTCGTGCAGCGTCTCGAATACATGACCAGCCATGTCGGACGAGACATAAACCTCCCACCCAAGCTCACCCACATAAGTCACGCGGTGCACGCGGGCGAGGCCCATGCCGATCTCGATTTCCTGCGCAGTGCCGAAAGGATTGGTC
The DNA here is from genome assembly GCF_056542405.1 of Ruegeria sp. AD11(2025). NCBI lineage: Bacteria > Pseudomonadati > Pseudomonadota > Alphaproteobacteria > Rhodobacterales > Roseobacteraceae > Ruegeria > Ruegeria sp. AD11(2025). Next base: position 20,573 of record NZ_JBQFZU010000013.1, read on the forward strand.
GCGTTCGAGAAGTCGTTGGGCGAGACTTTCTCCAACAGCGCGCGTGCGTTCGGGCCCATCACCGCCAGAACCCCTTCGCCAGCGGTCACGTCGGTAAGGACCACATTGAAGTTGCCCACATGGCGCATCATCCAGGTCTGATCGGCCAGACGCGTCGCAGCCGGTGTCACCACCAGATATGAGGTCTCGGTCAGTCGGGTGACGGTCACATCAGATTCGATCCCGCCAGTGCGGTTGAGGAACTGGGTATAGACGATCTTGCCGTTGGGCACCGAATAATCGCCGCCGCCGATATAGTTCATGAACTTCTCGGCATCGGGTCCTTCGACGCGGATCTTGCCGAAAGACGACATGTCGTACATGCCGACATTTTCGCGCACAGCACGGTGTTCGGCCGCCGAGTTTTCGAACCAGTTCTGGCGCTTCCAGCTGTATTGGTATTCGCGCTCCTGCCCTTCATTTGCAAACCAGTTGGCGCGTTCCCAACCGGCGATTTCGCCCATGACAGCACCCTGTTCCAGCAGGTGATGGTGGAACGGTGTGCGGCGCACACCACGTGCGGTCGCCTTTTGCCGATAGGGGAAATGGTCCGCATAGAGCAGACCCAGCGTCTCTTTCGAGCGTTCAAACAGGTATTTCTTGTTGCCTTGGAACGGTTGCATCCGGCCGATGTCCACGTCACCCAAATCAAAGGGCTTCTCACCGCTGTCCATCCATTCGGCCAGCGCCATGCCCGCACCACCGGCGGACTGGATACCGATCGAGTTGAACCCCGCCGCGACCCAGACATTGTCCATCTCGGGTGCCAGACCCAGGTGATAGGCGTCGTCGGGGGTAAAGGACTCGGGGCCGTTGAAGAAGGTGTGAATGCCCGCCTCGGCCAGCATCGGCATCCGGTTACAGGCCGCTTCGAGGATCGGCTCAAAGTGGTCGAAATCTTCGGGTAGTTGGTCGAACTCAAAGGTGTCCGGAATACCACCCATACCCCAGGGTTTGGCATTAGGTTCAAACGCACCCAGAAGGATTTTGCCCGCGTCTTCCTTGTAGTATGCGCACTCATCCGGAACACGCAGAACCGGCAGCTGTGTCAGGCCGTCGATGCCTTCGGTCACAATATAAAAGTGTTCGCACGCATGCAGCGGGACATTCACGCCCGCCATGCGGCCGACCTCGTGACCCCACATCCCGGCGCAGTTCACCACCATGTCGCATTCTATGTGACCCGAGGCGCTGCCATCGTCAGCGACCCAATCTACACCGGTCACCTTGCGGCCCTGCTTGACGATATCGGTGACCTTCACACGTTCCTTTACGATGCCGCCACGCTGACGAGCACCTTTGGCAAGGGCCAGCGCAATGTTCGCCGGATCGCCCTGCCCGTCCAGCGGGAGATACACTGCGCCTTTGACGTCTTCGATGTTCAAATGCGGATACAGCTCGGCCACGCGCTCGTTCGAGATCTCTTCAACCTCAACCCCAAAGGCGCGGGCCATGGCGGCCTGACGATAGATCTCCTCCTTGCGCTCTTCGGTCAGGGCAACGGTAATCGAGCCGCAGCGCTTGAAGCCGGTAGCGACCCCAGTCTCTTCTTCCAAAGAGCCGTAGAGCTCCTGGCTGTACTTCGCCAGCTTGGTCATGTTCGCCGTTGCACGGAGCTGTGCAATCAGACCAGCGGCATGCCATGTGGTGCCGCTGGTCAGCTGCTTGCGCTCCAGCAGGACAACGTCGCTCCAGCCCTTTTTGGTCAGGTGATACGCGACCGAGCATCCAATGACGCCGCCGCCGATGATGACCACTCGGGCCTTGCTGGGAAGATCAACCATCCTGAAATCTCCGCTGTGTCAGGTTTTGCGCAAAATGCCACGGAAGATCGACACTAAATGCACCAAAAACGTCACAGTATCGGCGATTTTCACCGATATGTCGCCGCCCGCTTTTCCCGTCGGACAACAAAGGGGGTGACGCCGAAAAAACTTTTGTAAACAGAAGAAAAACCGTTGGGAAACCCGCAGGCTAGACCGATTTCACGGACGCTCATGGTGGTGTTGAGCAACAGGTTATTGGCTTTGGCCAGCCGCATTTCGCGATAAAACCCGTTCGGCGTGGTGCCAAAGTAATTTTTGAACTTCCGCTCCAAAGACCGGTTCGACAGGTGCAGTGATTCGACAATCTGGTGGATCGGCAGCGGGTCTTCGATATTGGCCTGCATCAGTTTGATGCACAGATCCAGCTTGGCGTCGCCGGTTGCGGTCTGCTTGGCCCCGGAAAACGGCTGCATCGAGGCAAAGTCGCGGATGTTTTCGTGCAGCATGATGTCGGCCACGGTCATCTTGGCCGGTCCCGAGATATGCCGGCCTATGACGGCTAACGCCACATCCGTCGTCGCCCCCATCCCGGCGCAGGTCACCACCGCGCCCTGTTCTGTCGCGATCGACAGCTTGGCCTCGAACCGGGCGCCGCGTTCGCGCAGGAACGAGGCATTTTCCCAATGCGTTGCCATGTCGTCTGTGCCCTGTTCATCAATATAGCGGCTGGCGGCTTCGGCCAGCAAAAACACCTTGGCCCCGCGGAAGGTATAATCCGTCACCACGCGGCCCAGAGACAGGTCCGGGTGATCCGGGTTGGAATTGCCGATCACGAACAGGTAATTCGCCTCGGGTTGGGCCTGCACTGGTTCCGTTTGCACCACCGCATCGCTGCTGCTGGCAATCGGGCCGCCTTTCAGCGAACGATAGGTATAGGTGAACGGAGGTGTCGGACACACGCGATTGGCCAGCCGCAGCACTTCAACCAGCGAGGCCAGTTCCAAGAGCACAAATCCCGGCGCAACCAGGATATCGAATTGGAGCTGATCTGAATTGCCCGCAGGTTTCCGCATTATCTACACCTCAGACGATCTGGTGACCGGCAGAACGCAACTGGTTGGCCAGAGTTTCGATATGATCCGGGCCGACCTCGCAGCAGCCGCCGACAATGGTCGCCCCGTGCGCAACCCATGCCATCGCATGATCGGCATAGGCCTCAGGCCCCAGATCGTGACGTTGCTCCAGCGCGTCTACGGTGGGCGCGTCTTCCAGGAATTTCTGAGTAATGCCGGTGAACCCGTTGGCATAGGCCCCGAACGGTCGGCCCAGTTTTGCGATGACGTTCAGAGCTGCGGGAATGGCCTCGGGACGCGAGCAATTGATCAGCACGGCCTCGGGCGAAAACCGATCAACCAATGGCGCGACGTCGGACAGCGGCTCGCCCGAGCGCAGGCGTGAACCATTGTCGTCCATCACTGTCAGCGCCAACCAGGCGGGCTTGCCGCCTTGCGCGGCGCCGCGCAAGGCACCTTCGGCTTCCTGAACCGAGGATACGGTTTCGATCAGGAAAAAGTCCACGCGATCCGCCATCAGCTTGGCCAATTCAGCAAACTTCTCGGCCGCCTCGGCCACATCAGGTTTCAGGTCAGGCCGGTACGAGGCCAAAAGTGGCCCCAGCGCCCCGGCAATGCGCCCTCCGTTTGAGCCGCGCGCTTGCTCGGCCTGCGAAACTGCAGTGTCGATCAGATTGTAAAGCTGATCTTCCATCCCTTCCCGCACCAGCCGTGACCGATGCAAGGCATAGGTATTCGTGGTGGCAACCGTCGCGCCGCGACGAAAATACTCGGCATGAACGTCCCCGACCAATTCGGGGTGGTCAATCATCACCCGGGTCGACCACAATGGCGTCGGCTGTTTCCCGCTGCGTTTGACCAGTTCCTGCCCGATTGAGCCATCCAGAAGAGTGATATTCGCCATTACCCCAGCCTTTTCACGGAATCAGAACAAGTTTGCCCGGGAACGCCTTGGATTGGAAATCCGCCTGCGCCGCCGCAATGTCCTTTAGAGGATAAGTTCTTGAAACCAAGGGTCTGATCCGTCCGGCATTGATCATCTCTACCAACCTCCCGAACACATCAAAAGCTTGATGGGTGCAGCCGTGAATGGTGATGTCGCGCAGATAGATGTCACGCAGATCGGCCTGAACGATTGGCCCCGCAATTGCGCCCGACACGGCGTAATGCCCACCCGGTTTCAATGCCAGGATCAGGCCGGGCCACGCCGGACCACCTACAACGTCGATCACCACATCGAACATATCCGCAGGCAGCACCGCATCGCGTGCAAAGGTCGCTGCCGCACCTTGCCCTTTGACCACCTCGGCCTTGGCGGGGCTGCTCACGCCCCAGACAGTTGCGCCCCGCAGCGCCGCCAGTTGCACAGCGGCCAGACCGACACCGCCGGACGCACCCGTAATCAACACTTTTTGCCCCGAGGTCACGCCTGCGCGGGTTAGCAGGTTTTCGGCGGTGCCAAAGGCGCAGGGGATGGCGGCGATTTCGACATCCGACAGGGGTGAGGCGGTCACGTCATACAGATCATCCGCCTCAACAAGACAATATTGCGCAAATGCACCATCCATTTCCGAGCCCAGAGCAATAAACCCGGTCGGATGGCCCGGACGTGGACGCGGCAGGTTGATCGGGCAGGTCACCCGCTGACCCGGTTTGAAACCCGTATCAGGCGCGGCAACCTCGACGATACCGCACAGATCACCACCCTGAATGCGCGGGAAGTGCAGCGCGCCGCCCCAGCCTCCGGCCTCGACATCCTGATCGACGGCATCGGTCGCGCCCGTCACGTCAGAGGAATACCAGCCAACGCGCGTGTTAATATCGGTGTTGTTCACCCCCGCGGCGAGAACCCGAACCAGCACCTGCCCCGGTCCGGGATGGGGCAACGGTATATCCTCGCGCCAGTCCAGCGCCTCCGGCCCGCCGTGTTGGGTCAGATAAACGCCAGACATTGTATGGGGGAGTGTCATCTGATGCCGCTTTCAGGTCTGATCGTCCGGATGTGGCGGAACCGGACCCATCGGGATGATGTCATAGCGGGCGTTCAGAGCAGCCATCTTTGCCTCATCTGCGAAATCGGCCTGGCTCATTGCCGCAAGCTCTGCGAGGAAACCGTCAAACCCCGATGGTTGAAAGATCATCAGCATCCGCGCGGGTTTCCCTCCCGCCACACGGCAGGCATGGGGCACACCGGGCGGGACATGCATCGTGGTGCCTGCCGTGCACCGGTGCCAGTCGCCATCGACGTAGAAATCCACCTTACCTTCCAGAAAGTAGAAGGTCTCGGCATGGCTGTCGTGGCGATGAAGGCCAAGCGCGAAGCTGGCCTTCAGATTGTCTTCCATGAGCGTATAGGCACCACCTGAGTCCTGACCGGAAACCTTGACGAAGGTATGGTCGTTTTCCCAGTCATAGTTGGGGCCTGCGCCAGGCCCCAGTTTGGAGTATCGCTTGCTCATGGCAGCTCCGTCCGGGGTTATGCGCGCAGCCGCTCGTTTGCCGGATCCCAGAGCGGTTGGTCCTCTTGTACCACAGCACGGTATTTCTGGCCGTAGATTTCCACCTCCAGCTCAGTGCCCGGGTTGGCGGCTTCGGTCTTGACCATGCCCAGTGCGATGGACTTTCCAACGCGATAGCCCCAGGCGCCCGAGGTGGTCTCGCCCACGATCTCGCCATTCTGCGAGATGCAGGACATGTAGGGTGCGTCGCAATCACCGGCCTCAACGGTCAGCGTGACAAAGGCTTTCTTAACACCCTGCTGCTTTTCGTTCTGGATCGCAGCCTTGCCGGGGAAGTCCTGCGGCTTGTCCAGTTTGACGAACCGTCCCAGACCACCTTCCAGCAGCGAGTAGTCACTCGACAGATCGCCCTTCCAGGTGCGGTAGCCCTTTTCGATCCGAAGCGCGTTCAGCGCATACATACCGAAGGGTGTCGCACCGGCGTCGAGGATCGCCTCGTAAATCGCGGGCATGTCCTCGTTCAGGGCGTGCACTTCCCAGCCCAGTTCACCGGCGAAGGACACACGGATCAGGAAGGCCGATTTACCAGCTACTATGGCCGCCTGATGGGTCAGCCAGCCGGTGGTCAGGTCCGCATCGGTCAGACCCGACAGGATCTCACGCGATTTCGGGCCGGTCACGATCAGGGTGTCGCGGGTGGTGGTGACGTCCTCGACGGAAACGCTGGCGGGCATGACCTTTGTCAGGATATCACGGTCATGCCACTGTGCGGTGGCGGCAGTGATCATCATGAACTCATCCTCACCCAGACGGACACAGGACATCTCGGTCAGGATGCGGCCCCGGTCATCAGAGATGTAGACCAGATTGATGCGGCCGACCTTGGGCAGACCACCGGTGATCAGGCCGCGCAGGGCCTCGGCCGCGCCTTCACCTTTGACCATGAAGCGCGAAAAGCCCGGCAGGTCGAGCACGCCGCAATTGTCGCGGACGGCTTCACACTCTTCCTTGATGCGCTGTTCCCACGGGCCGGACCGGCCCCATGTGTGGGTGGCTTCCTCGGAGGTGTTGTCGCCCGGCTTGGCGAACCAGTTGGCGCGTTCCCAACCGTTATACGCGCCCATGACACCGCCCAGTTCTTTGACCTTGGCATGGACCGGTGACAGCTTCTTGTCACGCGCTGCAGGCCATTCGTGATGTGGGAAATGCATGGCGTATTCGTTGCCGTAGACCTCCATACCTTTCTGGTTGCAGTAATCCTGATCGGTATAGTCGGTGTAGCGGCGCGGATCGACCGCCCACATATCCCATTCAGTGTGGCCATCGACGATCCATTCGGCCAATACCTTGCCTGCGCCACCGCCTTGTGCAATGCCGAAGGTAAAGCTGTGCGCCTCGAACGCGTTTGTCACGCCCGGCATCGGGCCGATCAGCGGCAGACCATCCGGCGCGTAGGGGATCGGGCCATTGATGACGCGTCCAACGCCTGAGGTGGCCATCAGCGGCACCCGCTCCATCGCGTCGGTGATGATGTCTTCGATGCGGTCCAGATCGTCATTCCACAGCTGGAACGAGAAATCCTCGGGCATCGGATCGTTTTCGGTCATCCATTCACCCTTACAGTTGGGCTCGTAGGGGCCGAGGTTGAAGCCGTTCTTTTCCTGACGCAGGTAGTACGAGATATCCACGTCGCGCAGCAGCGGCAGCTTGCCGCCGTTTTCTTTCGACCAAGCCTCGACCTCGGGCACTTCGTCGGTCAGCAGGTACTGGTGGCTCATGACCATCGCGGGCACGGTGCGGCCACCATATGGCTTGAACATCTCGCCCACGCGCTGCGCGTAGTAGCCGGCGGCATTCACCACATAGTCACAGGCGATGTCGCCTTTTTCGGTGTGTACGGTCCAAGTTCCGTCGTCATGTTGGGTCACACCTGTGGCCGGGCAGAATCGGATGATCTTCTGCCCCATGTCGCGGGCACCTTTCGCCAGCGCCTGAGTCAGCTGCGCCGGGTCGATATCACCGTCAGTGGGGTCATACAGTACACCTTCCAGATCATGGGTTTCGAGGAACGGGTAATGCTCTTTCGCCTGTTCCGGAGTCCACATCTCCATCGGGATGCCCTGATACTTGCCCATAGCCATGGCGTGTTCGAATTCCTGCATCCGCTCTTTGCTATGCGCCAGACGGATCGAGCCCGAAACGTGGTAGTTCATTGGGTAGTCAACCTCTTCGGCCAAACCCGAATACAGCTCGGTTGAATAGCGCTGCATGTTCATGATCGCCCAAGAATTCGAAAACGTGGGGACGTTACCCGCCGCGTGCCAGGTCGAGCCGGCTGTCAGTTCGTTCTTTTCCAGCAGAACGCAATCGGTCCAGCCCTTCTTGGCCAGATGATACAGGGACGAACAGCCAACTACGCCGCCGCCGATGATGACCACACGGGCCTTGGTTGGAAAATCGCTCATGTGTTTTGATCCTCTTTTACTGTGCCCGCCGGGGCAGATCGTCTGTGATGTCGTAGTAATCGCCCTTGTCGGCCACAAAGATGTGCCGGGCGAGGTTCAGTCCGGTGGGTTCGCTCAGGGCGCCCATGGAAATGGAAATCGTGTCCTCGTCATTGTGCTGCCAGAACAGGAACGAACCACAGGCACTGCAGAAGCCGCGCCGTGCGGTGTCTGATGCCCGGAACCAACGCAGCGTGTCGCTGGCGGTAAAGCTGAGGTTGTCCTGATGGGTCGAGGTCGAGGCCCAGACATGGCCCGATTGCTTGCGGCATTGGCCGCAATGGCAGGCCGAGGGCGGTGACAGATCGCCGTCGATGGCAAACGAAACAGCGCGGCAAAGGCAGGAACCGGTATGCATGTGATTATCTCCTTGCTGCTGGCGCATGGATGAGCACCTGCCCAACCCCACCAAAATTGAATGCAGGACCCGACATGTCAGTACACTGGCGGCGCGATGACCCAGATGGCCACTGCGGGCTCATCATAGGGATTGGCCCATTGATAAGGCTCGTTCTTGATGCGAAAACTGTCCCCCGGACCGACCGAAAATGCACGGCCCCCGATCATCAGATCCAAACGACCCGACACCAAATAGCCGACCTCTTGCGTTGGGCGATTTGCGGGCGTCTGCATCTTCGAGAATGGCTCGAACGTGGAATGCACCATTTCGAAGTCATCGGTCAGATCAGGTGAAAGCAGCTCTTCGATCAACCCTTCCTCGCCCGAACCCATCGGGCGGCGCAACCCGGCACGCACGACATAACCCTGCTCGTCCACCGGCACCGAGGAATGCGCAAACAGCATCGACATCGGCACACCTAGGCATTCGGCGATTTGGCGCAGGTCCGAGATCGAAGGGTCGGACATGTCCCGCTCAACCTGGCTGAGCCATCCGACCGAGCGGTTCAGACGTTCGGCTATTTCGGTCAGCGTCAGCCCACGCGCCTTGCGAAGGGCGCGGATATCTGCACCAAGCGTCGCGCTATGGGGGGCCTGAGTGTTCACGTCCCGCTCCGATTCTGGTGAAATTTTTCTCTCCTTTTTCACGATGACCCAGATTCGTGAAATTTCCAAGAGTTTTTTCATTTACACGTGAAAGCGTACCGGTTTATGCCAAGGCCATGTGGATTGTAGTGATCTATCTTTGGGCGATCAACGCCCTGACGCTATTGGCATTTGCGTGGGACAAGGCCCGCGCCCGGCGGCGCAAAGGCAGGGTTCCGGAACGTCGGTTGCTGTGGCTGGCCGCACTGGGCGGCAGCCCTGGTGCGGTTCTGGGCCGCTGCATTTTCAACCACAAAACCCGCAAACGCGGCTTTTCGATGCGGCTTTTTCTTATTGTCGGGATGCAGGTTGTCTGCGGCTTTTTTCTTGTGCAGTTTGCGCAGGCAAATTGATCAGAAAAGTGCTGTTCAAGCCAACGTACTGGGTGAATTTATGGGGTAGCCGATGGATCTTGTATTGCAGTCGATCAAGTACATGCTTTGGCTGAACGGAGCGATGATCGTCGGCGCGACTGGAATCGCCATTGGATACAATTCGCCCGAAGCCATTGCGGTATCCCTGCAGATCGGGCTGGTCATCTTGATCTTGCTGGCCTTTCGTGCCGGTCTCCGCAGAGAAAAGCGTTGGGTTGCCCTGTTATTTGCCGTGTTCTGCACAATTGACCTGTTTGGCGCGATTTCAGGCGGCATTTCGCTGCGGAACGCCATCAACCTCGTTGACGGTATCTTGTCGTTCGTCGCCATTTGCGGTGTCATCATTTGGCTGCGCGAGCGCAGCATCACAGCCTCACAATCAAAGGCCTAACAGGCAAAGACCTGCGCCAGAATGCGAGCCAGTTGGTCGGCATCTTCCTCGTCAAAAGCATCCGGCTGATCGCTATCAATGTCGAACACGGCAATAACTTCACCCGATGCGTCGCGCACCGGCAGCACCAGTTCGGACCGGGTGGACGACGCGCAGGCGATGTGACCCGGAAACGCATCCACGTCCGGCACCAACTGCACCTCGCCGGTGCGGGCCGCCGCCCCACAGACGCCGCGATCAAAGGGGATGACCAGACAGCCGTGCCCGCCTTGATAGGGGCCGATCTTCAGCAGGCCCGGTTCAGTCACCCGGTAAAACCCGGTCCAGTCAAACCGGTCGTCGGCGTGATGCACCTCGCAGGTGATCGTTGCCATCAGGGCGACCTGATCCGTTTCGCCTGCTGTAAGGGCGGCGATGGTTTTGGCGAGCGTGTCGTAATCAACAGTCATGGTCAGTCTTATTCCGTATGGGGCGGGGGCACTGCCCCATCTTGAGCCAATGACTCAATTCACCCCCGGAATATTTTCAAAAGGATGCAGCGTCAAATTCGTTCGATGGCAACGGCGGTACCTTCTCCTCCGCCGATGCAAATGGCCGCAACACCGCGTTTGAGGTTCCGCTTTTCCAGTGCGTTCAGCAGCGTGACCATGATCCGCGCCCCCGACGCTCCGATCGGGTGGCCCAACGCACAAGCACCGCCATTCACGTTCACCTTATCGCGCGGCAGGCCCATCTCGTGCATGAAAGCCATGGGGACAACGGCGAAGGCTTCGTTGACTTCCCAAAGGTCCACATCATCATGGGACCAGCCGATGGTCGAGAGCAACTTTTGCGCTGCAGGAACCGGAGCCGTCGTGAATAGGCCAGGTGCCTGCGCATGGCTGGCGTGACCGACGATCCGGGCACGCACCGTCAGGCCCTGCGTCTCGGCAGCGTCGGCCGAGGCCAGCACCAGCGCGGCGGCACCGTCAGAGATTGATGAGGAATTGGCCGCCGTCACCGTGCCGTTCTTGCGGAAGGCGGGTTTCAGCGTCGGGATTTTGTCGGGCCGCGCGGATTGCGGTTGCTCGTCTTGGCCAAAGGTGACCTCACCCTTGCGAGAGCGGGTGGTGACCGGTGTGATCTCGCCCTCGAAAGCGCCGTTTTCCTGCGCCGACAGGGCGTTGGACAGCGATTGCAGCGCGTATTCGTCCTGCGCTTCGCGGGTAAACTGATAGGCTTCGGCGCAGTCTTCTGCGAAGGTGCCCATCAGGCGGCCCTTGTCATAGGCATCCTCAAGCCCGTCCAGGAACATATGATCGACTACCTGACCGTGCCCGATCCGCGCGCCCCCGCGCATTTTTGGCAACAGGTAGGGGGCATTGGTCATGCTCTCCATCCCGCCCGCGATCATCGTGTCGGCGTGGCCCAGAGCGATCTGGTCAAAGGCCATCATCGCGGCTTTCATCCCCGATCCGCACATCTTGTTCAGGGTCGTCGCGGGCACCTCTTCGCCCAAGCCTGCTGCAAACCCGGCTTGTCGCGCTGGCGCCTGGCCCTGACCCGCGGGCAGCACGCATCCCATCAGCACCTCGTCCACCGTTTCAGCGCCAGCACCCTGCAGCGCGGCCCGGATGGCGGCTCCACCCAACTCGGCGGCTGCTACGCCGTCAAACATCCCTTGAAATCCCCCCATGGGTGTGCGCGCGGCCCCGGCGATAACAACCTGTTTCATCGGCGTGTTCCTCCTTTTTTTCCATTCGATGGATACCGAATGGTAAGATTTGCCGTCTAGCGTATTTCTACTAGCGAATTTCAGATTAGAGGACCGTCGCGCATGGCCCTGACCAGCACAACAACCGACGAAACCCAGATTATCAAAGTACATTCAGACCGAATTGATGCGGCCATGGCTATCCAGTTCAAGGAAGACATGCGCAACGAGGCCGAAGGCGGCACCACACGGGTGGTGCTGGACCTAAGCAGCGTTGAGTTCATCGATTCAAGCGGGCTGGGCGCCATTGTCGCCTCGATGAAGCAGCTTGGCAACGACCGCAGGCTGGATCTGGCCGGTCTGCACCCCTTTGTCGAAAAGGTGTTTCGACTGACCCGGATGGACACGGTCTTCAAACTGTACCCGACGCTGGATGACGCCTTGTCGGCCACCGCCAGCTGACCCTCCTGACCATCTGAATAGGCCCAATGCCCATGTGTAACGGCAAGTGTTTGGATCTGAGCTTTGCAGCGACCGAGTCTGAGGCCAGCGCCGGTATTGCGCAGCTCAGCAGATGCCTTGCGACACAGGGGTTGCCGCAGCAAAAGGCGGGTGACGTGAAGATTGCTCTCGCCGAAGCGATCAACAATGTTGTGGAACACGCCTATGCCGATGTGACGCCCGCAAAGGTCAAGGTGCGATGCCGCCTGCATCGGAACTGGCTCGATATCGTGATCTCCGACACCGGCAACCCCCTGCCCGGGTTTCGGGTACCAGACGGGGTTCCGGCACCGTTGGGATCAACCGTCGATGAACTGCCCGAAGGAGGGTTCGGCTGGTACCTGATCCACGAATTAACCAGCGATATCCGATATGTACGCTCCGATGGCTGCAACCGGCTATCGCTGCGGTTTGACTTTCCCGATCCCGCCTGACGGCAAGAAAACGTCACAATAAGGCCCAGATCGAACCATTGTAGCGCCGCAAACAACGGGCAAAAAGATACCTGTAGCTCAGATAGCTTCCCTCGGCGTCAAGTGTCACAGCCCCCACCCAGTGAACGGCGCCGAGGAACTTCTCCCCCATGTGACTGGACAACCTCTGACCGCGCGATATCTTCGGCGCGTTCAAAGCGGGGAAACGCACCATGCGGGATTTTCACACTCCGGGCCGGTCCGAAGTTCTGGCGACCGAAGGAATGTGCGCCACGTCGCACCCTCTGGCCGCGAAAGTGGCCGTGGATGTTCTTGCACAGGACGGAAACGCGATGGATGCGGCCATTGCCGGAGCGGTCCTGCTGGGCATTTGCGAACCTCAAATGACCGGGTTGGGGGGCGACTGTTTTGTCCTATACAACCGGGCCGGAGAGGATGATGTTCGCGCCCTGAACGGTTCGGGCCGTGCGCCTGCCGCAACCGATGCAGAGAAACTGCGGGCGCAAGGATTGACTGCGGTACCCCTGAATACCCCGGATGCTGTAACCATCCCCGGCGCTGTAGATGCGTTCTGCCACTTGGCGGAAACCGAGGGCAAGCTGGGGCTGGATGTCATCCTGCAACCCGCCATTCACTATGCCGAGACAGGTGTACCGGTTGCGCCAAGGGTTGCTTTTGACTGGGCGGTCGGGGCGGCCACCCTGCAAGGGGCGGCGCGGGCGCATTATCTGGTCAATGACAAGGCACCAGGGATTGGGCAGGTTTTCCAATCCCCCGGTCAGGCCGAGGTCCTGCGCCGGATTGCCCGGAACGGGCGGGACGCATTTTATTCCGGCGACATTGCCGAGGATATGCTCGCCGTGCTGGCTCAACGGGGTGGTACCCATACGGTTGAGGATTTTCTTGCCAATGCCTGTACCGAGACCCAACCTGTCAGCGGCTTGTATAACGGGCTGGAACTGGTCGAGCACCCGCCCAATGGTCAGGGCGCCACTGCAATTTTGCTGCTGAACATACTCAAGAATTTCGACCTCGCCAGCCTCGACCCGTTCGGGGCCGAACGTCTGCATATCGAAGCTGAAGCCTCAAAACTGGCCTATGACGCCCGCAACCGGTTTATTGCCGATCCCGATCACACAATGCACGCGGATCGATTTCTGGATCAGGACGTGGCCGATAGGCTGGCCGCGCTGATCGACCCAAAGCGCGCAATGCCTGCTGCGGCCCCGCTGACCGAAGCCATTCACAAAGACACCGTCTATATCACAGTGGTGGACCGAGACAGGATGGCGGTCTCGTTGATCTATTCCATCTTCCACAGCTTCGGCTCGGGGATCGCATCCGAAAAATATGGCATTCTGCTGCAAAACCGCGGGGCTGGCTTTACACTGCAAGCAGGTCACCCCAATGAGTTGAGCGGCGGCAAACGCCCTATGCACACCATCATTCCCGGGATTCTGAAACAAAATGGCCGGATTCTGATGCCGTTTGGAGTGATGGGCGGCGCCTACCAGCCCACCGGTCACGCCCGGTTCATGTCAAACCTGACCGACCACGAACTGGCCATGCAAACCAGCATCGATGCGCCGCGTGCTTTTGCGCACAACGGTGTATTGAAGCTGGAACGCGATATTTCGCCCAAAGTGGCTCAACAATTGTGTGAATTGGGCCACACTGTTGAAGTACCGGAATCGCCGCTGGGCGGAGCACAAGCCATTCGAATCTGTGAAAATGGCGTTCTGATGGGCGCAAGTGACCCGCGGAAAGACGGTTGCGCGCTCGGGTTTTGACCGGCGAACGCGCTGCCAAAGGGACTCAGTTCAGATGGAAATGAAGCGGATAGGACCCGTTTTCGAACGGACCGAACATGTCGGGGATATCCGGGTGCTCAACCGGTTCGCCGGACTGGTCCGCAACCAGATTTTGTTCTGAAACATAAGCAACATAGAAGGATTGGTCGTTTTCCGCCAACAGGTGATAAAACGGCTGATCCTTGATTGGGCGGCTGTCTTCGGGAATGGCCTGATACCACTCTTCGGTATTCGAAAACTCTGCATCCACGTCAAAAATCACCCCGCGGAAGGGATGTTTCTTGTGACGGACCACCTGACCCAGGCGGTACTTGGCATGTGTCTTCAGCATTGTTTCTGCCCCCATTGAACTTACTACCTGTTTCCGGGCTGAAAAGCCAATCATTGATCCGAAATCAAAGGAAACAGTCTGTGAACCACTTGCTGACAGTGCTCTAAATTGCGGCCCGATTCTTTCTGTTGGCCGACGGGGATCATGACCACAATATTTCTGTCCGCAGGCGCATTACATCTAATTCGAGCTAACGTTCCGCAACGATTGTGATTTCCTAAAAGTTCAATCTGCGCTAGAATAAAAGAAAAAGGCACGAGGCACATGAGCAGAATTCTTATCGTACTCTTCGGGGTGCTGTTTCTGGCATCCTGTGGGGGTGGCTCTAAACAGCCGCCCAGCAAACTGAATGACGCGTGCAGCATTGCGCGCGAACGGCCCGAATTCATGAAGGCCTTCAAAAGCACCGAACGGAAATGGGGCGTTCCGGTCCATGTACAGATGGCGACGATCTATCAGGAAAGCCGCTATAAGCACGATGCCCGCACACCGCACCAATACGTTCTGGGTGTGATCCCAATGGGTCGCCAAAGCAGCGCCTATGGATTCAGCCAGGCACTGGACGGAACCTGGGAGCAATACCAAAAAGAAACTGGGAAACGCCGTGCCAAGCGGGATCGCATCCGCGATGCGTCGGATTTCATCGGCTGGTACATGAACAAAAGCTACGAGCGGAACGGCATTCACCCCAGCGACACGCGCAACCAGTACCTTGCTTATCACGAGGGCCATACCGGTTACGCCCGCGGCAGCCATTACAGCAAGACCTGGCTGTTGAACGTCGCCAATGACGTGGATGCGCGCGCCAAGCTTTATCAGGCGCAACTGTCCGGTTGCCGTTATTGACAGGCTAGCGGGTCAGCGATTGCCTGACCCGCTTCTTTTCGATTTCGAGAACAGATCGTGGCTCAGGCTTTTGCCCGTATCCAGTTGCCCCAGCAGAACGGTTGTCTGGGTGCCTGCGTTGTCATGTATGACCCATTTGCGCAGCTCGATCGGATTATCTGTGAACATAAGTTCGATTCGACCGGACTCGGGGTTTTTCGGGTCCTGAGCGGTCACGACTGTGGCCGTGCCGTCGAAATCATGAGCCACGACCATATTTGCCTGACCCAGATTCACGTTCCGCGCCAGAACCAGCGACAAAGGCGTGCGCTTCAGCGGGTATTGCTCGGGCGGCTGGTTCGACTTCGGGTCAAAAATCTGCACCGTACCCGTGTTGGCCAGAACAACCGCGCTGTTAGGCGGATCATATTCGAACCGCATCTTGCCGGGCCGCTGCAACCACAGCTTGCCGGTGCTCAGCGAGCCATCTTCGTTGACCTGTGTGAATGTGGTCTGAACAGTTTTCAGGCCGTTCAGATAGTTGGAAATCTGCGACAGCGGCAGTTTATCGGCCGCCCAGGCGGCAGGTGCGGCCAGGGTCAGGGCAAGGGTAAGGGCAAAAGCGATCTGTTTCATGCGTCACAGATATGCGCTCTGCCCTTGTTATTAAATATCCTACTGCTCGGGGACGAGGATTTCCCGCTTACCGACGTGATTTGCCGCCGAAACAACGCCTTCGTCTTCCATCTGCTCAACCAAACGCGCGGCCTTATTGTAGCCGATGGCAAGTTTCCGCTGGATGTATGAGGTCGAGCATTTGCGATCCTTGATCACAATCGCCACCGCTTGATCATAGAGCGCATCCTCACCATTGGTGTTGCCACCAGTGTTTAGCCCCAGAACCGCGTCGATATTGTCGGCCTTTTCTTCGGCCGGGCCATCGACCACACCACTCATGTAATCCGGCGGACCGAACTGTTTCAGGTGGTTGACGATTTCTTCGACCTCTTCATCCGACACAAACGGCCCGTGGCAACGGGTAATCTTGGCACCGCCTGCCATATACAGCATATCACCTTGCCCCAGCAGTTGCTCGGCACCCATTTCTCCCAGAATGGTGCGGCTGTCGACTTTCGAGGTCACCTGGAACGAAATCCGGGTCGGGAAGTTCGCCTTGATCGTACCGGTGATCACATCGACCGAGGGGCGCTGCGTGGCCATGATCAGGTGAATGCCCGAAGCCCGCGCCATCTGCGCCAGACGCTGAATGCAGGCTTCGATTTCTTTGCCCGCGACCATCATCAGGTCGGCCATCTCATCGACGATGACAACGATGTACGGCATCGCCTCGGGGGCGAATTCCTCGGTCTCGAACACCGGCTCGCCGGTTTCATCGTCAAATCCGGTCTGGACCGTGCGGCTGAACATCTCGCCCTTGGAGAGCGCATCCTTAACGCGGCCGTTGTAGCCGGCGATGTTGCGGACGCCCATCTTGGACATCTTGCGATAGCGGTCCTCCATCTCGCCCACGACCCATTTCAGGGCCACAACCGCCTTTTTCGGGTCAGTCACAACGGGCGACAGCAGATGCGGGATGCCATCATAGACAGACAGTTCCAACATCTTTGGGTCGATCATGATCAGTCGGCATTCGTCCGGTGTCAGCTTGTACAACAGCGACAGGATCATCGTGTTGATCGCCACCGACTTACCGGAACCGGTGGTCCCCGCGATCAGAAGGTGAGGCATCTTGGCAAGGTTCGCCACAACGGATTCGCCGCCGATATCCTTACCCAGCGCCAGGGGCAGTGCGTGGTTTCCGTCGCCAAAGTCACGGCTGGCAAGGATCTCGCGCAGAACCACCATTTCACGGTTCTCATTCGGCAATTCGATCCCAATCACGGACCGCCCGGGCAGGGTTGAAACCCGCGCCGACAGGGCAGACATCGACCGGGCGATATCGTCGGCCAGACCGATCACACGGCTGGCTTTCAAACCTGGGGCTGGTTCCAGTTCGTACATGGTAACGACCGGGCCCGGGCGTACGCTGACGATCTCACCCTTGACGCCGTAATCATCCAGAACGTTTTCCAGCATCCGCGCGTTTTCTTCCAATGCCTCATCACTAAGGTGATGGCGCTGAATGCTGGCCGGGTTTGACAAAAGACCCAACGGTGGCAGTTCGAAATCGGAATGCCTGTCCTCAAAAGACAGCGCAGGCTGCGCCTCGGCCCGTGCGCGGCGCGACGGCGGCGGGGTGCGGCGTACGGGTTGCGCCACCACCGGCTTGCGCGGCTCTGCCACCGGGATTTTCATAGCCGGGCGCGGCTGCGGTGCGGATTCGGGAGCATCTTCGAACACGGCCTCGTCTTCAAAATCCTGCTCGGGCGCGAAATCCTCATGCAGCGGTTCCTGCTGCCATTCGGGCACGGGGTCGGCTGTCAGCATCGGCTCGGGAGGCAGACCGGCCAACGTTACCGGCGGTTCAGGTGGCAATTCTTCCCCGCCTCGGGTGTTCAGGATCAACGGGTCCGGACCACGGCCCCGACCCTTGGTCAGCGGCAGGTTCGGATCATGCTCGGGTGCCATCTCGCCAGCGGCGACTTTGCGGTTACGCACGGCGGCGGAGATTTTCGATCGAATTCGATCCTCGCCCGGCATCTCGTCAAAGCCCGCAACGGGTTCGGGATCAACCAGTTCAGGCTCGGGCATCGGCTCGGGGCGGCGGATCAGGCTGGGCATCCGTGCCAACAGGCCCAGCTTGGCAGGCTCGGGCTCATCAAATTCAGGTTCTTCGAAGATCGGTTCGGCATAGGCCGATTCATCATCAAATACCGCTTCGGCGGCCTCAGTGCGGGCAACCTTGCGTTCCTCCCACTGGGCGCGCCGATCGCGGGCCGCGTGCGCTGTGGCCGTGGCCCCACGGCCCAGCAGGTTCATCAGCATGTCGTAAGACATCACCAAACCCAGCAGGAAAGCGCGGAATCCTTTGCGTACATCTGCCCTGGTGAAACCCAGAACAAAAACACCCAACGCCAGCATCCCGGCGGCCATCGCCAGCGACAACAGCTTGACCATGAAATGCGAGGAGATCGGCAGCAAAGTCAGCAACGCCCCCATTACGGTATCACCAAACAGGCCACCCAGACCAAAACTATGGGTCGCGCGCCAGGCCTCACCCGGCACCAGCGTTGCAGCGTAAACCGAAACAATGGCAATCCAGATCGGAGCGAAGATCAGACGCGCGACCGCACGTTCTTCGCCGAAATGCCCGGCAAAACGCACGCCCCAACCGATCAGCACCAGCGCGATGCTCCAGCTGCCCCAGCCGACAATCATGAACAACGGTGCAGCGATCGAGGCCCCAATCCGACCCAACCAGTTCTGCACCGGCGCATCGGTCGACACCATCCAGTTCGGATCATCCGGCGTGTAGGACCAGATCATCGCTGCGGCAGCAAGCCCCAACAGGATCAGGGCGATCCCAATCAACTCCTTGCTGCGCCGCTCAATCGCGGCCTGAGTCGTGCTGTCCAACAATGGATCGCGGTTGCGCGCGTTCAATGATGCCATTTTGCCCTCGTACCTCACGAATAGATGCAGTCGCGGAGCGTGATCAGCCCTTGCTGCAACTCTGTTTTTGGGGCCACCAAAGCGACCCGGATAAATTGCTCGCCCGGGTTTTGCCCCGGATCACCTTGAGAAAGATATGCGCCCGGCAGCACCCGGACACCGGTCTGCTGCCACAGCTTCAATGCAGTTTCTTCGCCGTTTTCGACCGGAAGCCACAGGAAGAACCCGGCCTCGGGCGGCATATACCCCTGAATGCCCGCGAACACCTGATCGGCAATCGCGTATTTTTCCTGATACAGCGCACGGTTTTCAGCGACATGCTCTTCGTCCGCCCAGACCCGAGCTGCAGCGGCCTGCAACGGCAACGGCAGCGGTGCCCCCGCATAATTGCGCAACTGCTTGACCTGTTTAATCGACTCTGGGCCGCCAGCGATCAGACCTGATCGCAATCCGGCCAGATTCGAACGTTTCGACAGCGAATTAAACAACGCAACCCGCTCGGGGTCGGCGCCCAGTTCCTGCGCCACAGTCAGCGCGCCCGTGGGCGCCTCATTGCGGTAAATCTCGGAATAACATTCGTCGGCGAAAATGCGGAAATCGTATTTCTCTGCCAGTTGGATCAGCTCAACCCAATAGTCACGCGAAGCCACAGCCCCCTGCGGGTTTGCAGGCGAACAGATATAGGCCGCGACAGTTCGGTTCAGAACATCCTCGGGCAGTCCCGCATAGTCTGGCAGATGGTCCGTGGCTGCTGTGGCGGGCACAAAAACCGGCTCGGCCCGGACCGAGATCGAAGCGACCATATAGACCTGGTAAAACGGGTTTGGGCACAGGACTACCGGTTTTTGGCCGTTTTTTTCCTCGGGGCACAGCGCCATAGCGGCGTTATACAGGCCCTCGCGCGTACCGTTCAGGGCCATCACGTTGGTGTCTGGGTCCATCTGCACGCCATAACGGCGGCTGATCCAGTCGGTGATTGCACCCCGCAGCTCGGGCGAGCCTTCATTCGGCGGATAGCCCTGAAAACCGGCGGCGTTTTCCATGATCACATCCGTCACCCAAGCCGGAAAGTCATGCATCGGCGCGCCGATGGTCATGTGAATCACCTCTCCGCCCGGCTGGTGGTGGTCCAACAGGGTGCGCAGACGCGGGAATGCGTATTCCGGTAGGTTCGAAAACCGCTCGGGGAAATTCATAACTGCTGCCTCAATATCGGGATCATTTTTGCCCCGTTTTTTTGGCAGATTACAGGCCACACCCCGCTTCGTCCAGACAAAGAGGCGCCGAATCAGGGGATTGTGGCATTCAGGCCAAAGCGGCCTCGGCTGCGGATCCAAGCCTTAACAACGCCTCTTCCGAGCCCGGATAGCCCATCATCATCACCCCGCAGCCGGGCGTTCCGGTGGGCAATGTCAGCGCGGCCAGACCCATCAGATTGCCAATCCGGGTGTTGCGCAGGGCCAGCAGGTTTTCGGCGACATAGTAGTCATGGTCGGTCATCAGCCGGTCCAGATTCGGCGGAAGGATGGGAGCGGTCGGGGCCAGAACCGCGTCAAACCCTGCGGTGGCCGCGTCCCACGCGGCGCGGCTAGCCTTCAGCTTGGACCAGGCGGCGATATAGTCGGGGCCAGAGGCGTTTTTTCCAGCGCGGAAGCGTTCCAGAATCTCCGGGTACATCGCCTCCGGGTTGGCCTCGATCACATCGCGCCACAGGCCATAGGCTTCGGTTGTATAGAGAATGCCAGACAACCCCATCGCCTCGTTCAACTCGGGCACTTCAAGGGGAACAATCTCGGCCCCGGCTTCCCGCAGACGGTCCAGCACGTCCTCGAAGGCCTTGCGCGGTGCGTCCCGCAGATCGTCTTTGGCAACGTTCTGCAGGTCCGCAAATCGGCACCCCTTCAGGTTGGCGCCACGCAGATCAGCCGGGGAACTGCCTTCCAGCAAGGCCAGCAGATGTGCCGCATCCTCGACCGACCGGGCCAGCGGGCCAGCGGTATCGAAGCGCAGGCACAAGGGTACCACCCCTTCCAGACTGACCCGCCCGGTGGTGGTTTTCAGCCCGACCAGATTGTTCCACGCCGCCGGAATGCGCACCGAGCCGCCCGTATCCGAACCGATTCCACCGGCCGCCAAACCCCAGGCCACCGACGCTGCCGCCCCCGAGGATGAGCCGCCGGACACAGCGTCTTCATCATCAATGCACGGCGGGGTTCCTGTGATCGGGTTCAGGCCCAGCCCAGAAAAGGCCAACTCACTCATATGGGTTTTGCCCAGGCAAACGGCGCCCAACGCAGTGGCGTTGCGCAAGACGACCGCGTCCGCTTCGGGCACGCGGCCTTTCAACAGCGCCGATCCGGCCTCGGTCCCGGTTCCAGCCGTATCGAACAGGTCTTTCCAGCTGATCGGCACCCCATCCAGCAGTGACCGGCGCAGGCCCAGCTTGGCGCGCTCTTGCGCGGCCTTGGCTTCGGCGCGGGCGCGGTCGTGGGTAACGCGGGCATAGATCCGCTCGCGGTGATGATGCGCGTCGATGGCAGACAGATAGGTTTCAGTCAGCTCAACCGGATCGATCCGCCCCATACCGATGCCCCGGCCCAGATCACACGCCGTCATGGTCAGCCAGTCCTGCATCCCTGCCCCCCTTTGGAAAATCGTGTTCATCGAACGGTAGCGACAGGACCGCACATGGACAATCCCGAAAGGCCGCGCATATTGCGGGGCATGGAACAGAAGACCGAAATCCTGATCGTTGGCGGCGGCCTCAATGGCCCGGCCCTGGCACTGGCTCTGGCGCAGACGGGACATTCCGTCACCGTGATTGACGCACTGGCTGAAAAAGTGCGCAAGAACGCAGCCTTTGACGGGCGCGCCTATGCGCTGGCGCTGGCGTCTCAGCGCCTGTTGGACGTGATCGGGGTATGGGATCACGTGGCCGAACACGCCCAGCCGATGTTGGAGATCAAGGTCACCGACGGGCACGCGGGCACAGGACCGTCGCCCTTTTTCATGCATTTCGACCATGCCGAGATCGAAGAAGGTCCGATGGGCTACATGGTCGAGGATCGCCACCTGCGCCGCGCTTTTCTGGACGCCATGGCCAGGGAAAAGGGCATCACCCAGATCAGCGGCCGGATGGTCATAGCGCAAGAGGTCGACGCGACCGGCGTAACCCTGACACTGGACGATGACAGTACTGTTACTGGCCGCCTGCTGGTCGGCTGCGACGGGCGCCGTAGCGGTACCGCCTCGCGCGCCGGCATAAAGCGCAGCGGGTGGGATTACGGCCAGACCGCACTGGTCTGCGCCATCGAACACGACCTGCCCCATCACGGTATCGCACACCAGTTCTTTATGCCCCCCGGCCCGCTGGCCATCTTACCGTTGACCGGCAACCGCAGCTCGATCGTCTGGAGCGAACGGACTGAAACCGCACAGCGCATCGACGCCCTGCCCGAGGCCGAATATCTGCAGGTTCTGCGCCCACGGTTCGGAGATTTTCTAGGAGATATACGCCTGCAGGGAGACAGGTTCACCTACCCGCTCAACCTGACCATCGCCAATTCATTCATTGGCGACCGCTTAGCTCTGGTCGGAGACGCGGCACACGGCATGCATCCTATCGCCGGTCAGGGTCTGAACGCCGGGCTCCGCGACGTAGGCGCGCTGGCCGAGGTGCTGACGCTGGCGGGGCGGCGCGGTGAGGATATCGGCTCGGTCCAGGTACTGGAACGCTATCAGGAATGGCGCCGCTTCGACACGGCCGCGCTGGCCATGGCGACGGATGTGTTCAACAAGCTGTTCTCCAACGACAACCCGCTGCTGCGTGCTGGGCGCGATATCGGGATGGGGATCGTCGGGTCTCTGCCCGGATTGCGTCGCGGCTTCGTGCGCGAGGCCGCCGGACTGACCGGAGACCTGCCGAAACTGCTGCAAGGTCGCTCAATTTAGTCGAGCGTACGCGCCTCGTCGACCAGCATCACCGGAATCCCATTTCGTATCGGAAAGGCCAGATTGGCGGCCTTCGAGATCAGCTCTTGCTTTTCAGCGTCGTATTGCAGCGTGGTGTGCGTCTGCGGGCAGATCAGCGCCTCAAGCATGTGGCGATCAAAGGGGGGTTCGGGGTCGGTCATTGCAGTTTTTCCTCGTTCGTTCCGCCGCGCATGGCGAATTCTATCAATGTCACCAAAGTCTCGCGCCGGGTGCGCAGGCACGGGGCCTCAAGCAGTGCCTGTTTCTCTTCGGGATCGAAATCCAGCAGCATCGACAATGAATTCACCAGCAGCTCATCATCGGCGTCTTTCAACGTATCCCAATCCGTCGACAGCTGACGCGAGGCAAAGAAACGTTCCAGCAGGCAAAGAAACTGCGAACGATCAAAGCCTTCGTCCAGCTCGGCCTTTCCCAGATCGCGGTCAAACCCGCCCCATGACACGGCGCAGCGCCGATAAGGTGTAAAGGCGTCCAGCTCCGACGTGATGCGAAACCGGGAAATACCGGTCAGCGTGATCAGATAACGGCCATCCTCGGTTTCTGAAAACTGCGTCACCCGCCCGGCGCAGCCGATCCGGTGCAGTTTGTCTTCATTGCTCTGACAGGGGTTCGGCTGCACCATGCCAATCAGACGTTCCTGCGTTTTCAGCGCATCGTCCAACATTTGCAGATAGCGCGGCTCGAATATATGCAGCGGCAGGCGAGAACGGGGCAGCAACAGCGCCCCGGGCAATGGAAAAACGGATACCGTTTCCGGCAGATCAGCGGGATGCATCATGTATCCGAGTGTAGCCCTGATCCCGAATTAGGCAAATATCATCGAGCTGAGCTTGCGGCGACCGTTCAGAACAATCGGATCATTGGGCTTGAGCGCGTCAAAAACGGTAAACAGTTGCGCTTTGGCGGCGCCGTCATTCCATTCACGGTCGCGTCGGAACAGCTCCAACAGCTGCGCAACGGCCTCCTCCACATCGCCATTGGCGTGCAGTGCCTGCGCCAGATCGAACCGTGCCTGATGGTTGTCGGGCTCTGCCTCAACCGTAGTGGTCAACTCGGCCACGGGGCCGGCATCTGCGGCCTGCTTGGCCAGCTCCAATTGCGCGTGGGCGGCTTCCAGCTCGGCAGCGGTGGAAATCTCGGCTGGTGCACCGTTCAGGATTGCCTCGGCCTGTTCCAGATCACCGGCCGCGATATGCGCGCGCACCAGCCCGCCATAGGCCCTGGCATTGTTCGGATCTTCGCCCAAAATGGCAGCAAAAGTCTGAGCCGCGTCAGTGGCCGCGCCTTCTGCCAGCATTTCTTCGGCGGCCTGAATGGCGTCGTCCAGTTGCCCGCCGGGGCTTTCACCGCCCGCGGCCTCGATCACACGGTCGACAAACGCCTTGATCTCGGACCCCGGCACTGCACCCTGAAACCCGTCTACGGGCTGGCCCTTGAAGAACGCGTACACGGTCGGGATCGACTGGATGCGCAGTTGCGCGGCGATCGTCTGCGCCTCGTCCACGTTGATCTTGACCATCTTCACCGCACCCTTAGCCGCGGTCACGGCCTCTTCCAGCAGCGGCCCGAGCGTCTTGCAGGGGCCACACCAGGGCGCCCAAAAATCGACGATGACCGGAGTAACCTGAGAGGTTTCGACCACGTCGGCCATGAACGTGGCCTCGGTTCCGTCCTTGATCAGATCAGTTGCCTCGGGGCTGGCAGCAGCGTTCAGAAGGTCCATGGCATTCACTCTCCGGTTCGAACTCGCGCCCTATATGCAACCGCTTGTTGCAGAAACCAAGGGCCGAGTTACGCAATTACAGGTCAAAACTGGCAAAAACAGGGGCGTGGTCGCTGGGCTTCTCCCACCCACGTGCGTCGCGCAGGATACGGCTGGAGTGCCCCGCGTTCGAGATATCGGGCGTGGCCCAGACATGATCCAGCCGCCGCCCCTTGTCGGCCGCGTCCCAATCACGCGCACGATAAGACCACCAGCTATAGAGCTGCCCCTCGGGAATATCCTGGCGGGTGATATCAACCCAGCCGCCCGCATCCTGGGTTTCGGCCAGCGATTCGACTTCGATCGGTGTGTGCGAGACGACCTTGAGCAGTTGTTTGTGCGACCAGACGTCATCCTCACGCGGGGCGATGTTCAGATCGCCGACCAGAATGGATTTTTTCGGCTTTTCCGCATGGAACCAGTCGCGCATATCGGTCAGGTAATCGAGTTTTTGACCGAATTTCTCGTTCTTCTCGCGATCCGGCACATCGCCGCCCGCCGGAACATAGAAATTGTGGATCGTTACACCATTCTCCAACCGCCCTGCGATGTGGCGGGCATGACCGAGACCAGCAAAATCCTTGTCGCCCACCTCCTCCATCGGCAGGCGCGACAGGATGGCGACGCCATTATAACCCTTTTGCCCGCGCGCGATCATGTGGGTGTAGCCTAGCTCCGCAAACCCCTCCGTGGGGATCTTTTCGACCGGAGACTTGCATTCCTGCAGACACAGAACATCCGGCGCCTCTTCCTGCAGCAATTTCAGCACGATGGGCTCGCGCAGGCGGACCGAGTTGATGTTCCAGGTGGCAAGGGTAAAGGGCATGGGGGATTCCTCTGTCGCGGTTGGCGCAGACTAGCGTGGCGTTTCGCCCGGCACCATGGGAAATGACAGAGACAATCATGTTTTGAAACTCGCGCCAAGGTGAGCGCTCTGAACGCAATTTTTCCTTCATGAAGCGTGGATGAATTAACCTTTATGTATTAACGCCCGCATAGAAATCGAAGTCTCCACCCCCAACATCTATGGAAAGAAAATGGAGGAGATCATGACCAGACTTAAGACACTTGGCGCCGCCGCACTTGCCAGCACCTTTGCTTTTGCCACCCTTGCGGCCGCCGAAAACGCACCCGACCTGCGCGGAATCTGGAATGGCACCCACACAGTTGCCGCCCTGCCCAACGAACACAGCGACGGGGCACCGCGTTTCAACCAGTCCGAATGGGTTCTGGAGATAAAAGAACAACAGGACAATGCATTCTGGGGTACCAGCAAATGGAGCCGCATCGGTTCGGATCGTTGGAACGAAGGTCAGGTAACCGGAACAATCAGCCGCGATGGCTCAGGAACGATTGCCATGGTTGAAAGTCACACTGGCGAAAACCGCAAAGTGAACGGTCTTATTGATGCCACCTTTGAAGATGGCAAAATCTATGCCGATTTCCGCAGTCTCCGCAGTGGCATGACCTACGGCACTATCCTGGAGAAAGAAGGAACCAGTTAACCCATTCCCCGAGGTGGCAGATTCGCTTTCTCTTCAACCAATATAAAGAAAAAAGCCGGGCCATCAGGCCCGGCAGTCCAACAGGGAGGTGCATGTCATAACCCGGACATGCGCGGGTTGGGAGCAATCTAATTACACATCCAGAGTATCACTTTGATCCACGTCAATCCACAACCAGTTAAGACACCAGCCTATATCCACCCGATTCTGTGACCAAAAGGCGCGCATTGGACGGATCGGGCTCAATCTTCTGGCGCAGGCGATAGATGTGCGTTTCAAGTGTGTGGGTGGTGACACCGGCGTTATAGCCCCAGACCTCGTGCAACAGCACGTCTCGGGCAACGACGCCATCGGTCGAGCGGTACAGAAACTTGAGAATGTTGGTTTCTTTCTCGGTCAGCCGGATTTTGCGATCGTCTTCGGTGATCAGCATCTTCATCGCAGGCTTGAACGTGTAGGGGCCCAGAACAAACACCGCATCCTCGGACTGTTCATGCTGGCGCAGTTGCGCCCGGATACGGGCCAGCAGGACCGGAAACTTGAATGGCTTGGAAACATAGTCGTTGGCACCCGCATCCAGACCCAGAATGGTATCCGCGTCGCTGTCATGGCCGGTCAGCATCAGGATTGGGCTTTTGACGCCTTGCTTGCGCATCAGGCGGCACAACTCGCGCCCGTCAGTATCCGGCAGGCCGACATCCAGAATGACCAGGTCATAAATCGCTTCGCGCGCACGCTCCATCGCGGATGCTCCGTCATGGGCTTCGAACACGTCGAAGTCCTCGGTCATCACAAGTTGCTCACTAAGCGCCTCGCGCAGGTCTTCGTCGTCATCCACCAGCAGGATTTTCTTGAGCTGAGCCATGTGCGGTCCTCCTAAGCCTTTTCCACCACTTGCGCGCGGAAGATGCAATCAACAAGGTTTGCTGCAATGGTTTCACGCCCTCGTGTCTGAGGCAGAGGAAATGTTTCACATTTCCGTCTTATCAGGCTACAGGGAGGCCGGATGGTTACAGGGTAACACAGATGAGTCTTGTCCCGGATATTTCAGAATTGCTGTCGCGGGCCCGCGCGGATCTGCGTATGGGCGTTCCAGTTGCCCTGACCGATGACAGCGGTTTCAGCGTACTGGCCGTTGCTACCGAGACACTGAGCGCCCAGCGGCTTGCTGATCTGCGCGGCCTTGGCGGCAACCCTGCGGTCGCCGTCACCGTGCGCCGGGCCGAGACGCTGAAGGCGCGGGCCTATGACGGTGATCTGGCCCGGGTGATCATCCCGGCAGATGCGGATATTGGCTGGGTTCAGGCCGTGGCCGATCCATCGGACGATCTGAACGCGCCAATGAAAGGCCCCCTGATGACCGAGCGTCAGGGTAACGCCAACCTGCACCGCATCGCCATCGCCCTGACCAAATCCGCACGCCTGCTACCTGCGGCGGTTGTTCTTCCCATCGAGGATGGGCGCAACTTTGCCGCGACACATGGCCTGACATGCATCGACCACACCCGCGCCGCGCCGCACCTGGCGGATCGCAGCGCACTGCATGAAGTGGTCGCGGCGCGCCTGCCGATGGAAGTCTCCGAGGCAGGACGGTTGCATGTGTTTCGTCCCGAGGACGGCGGTGAAGAGCATTATGCCGTCGAAATCGGTCGCCCGGATCGCGGCAAGCCGGTTCTGGCGCGGCTGCATTCGGCCTGTTTCACTGGTGACCTGATGGGCAGCCTGAAATGCGATTGTGGGCCTCAGTTGCGGGGCGCGCTGGCACAGATGGGCTCGGAAGGAGCCGGGGTGCTGCTGTACCTTAACCAAGAAGGTCGGGGGATAGGTCTGGCCAACAAGATGCGCGCATATTTCCTGCAGGATCAGGGGTTTGACACGGTCGAAGCCAACCACCGGCTAGGCTTTGAAGATGATGAGCGTGATTTTCGCCTGGGCTCGGATATCCTGAAATCGCTGGGATTCAACTCGGTTCGGCTGCTGACCAACAACCCTGCGAAAATCGTCATGATGGAGAAAACCGGGATCGCCGTGACGGAGCGCGTGCCCCTGAAAGTGGGTGAAACAGCCCACAATCGGGGATACCTGGCGACCAAGGCGGCCAAGTCTGGGCACCTGCTGTGACGCCTGACGACCTGGTACTGACCCCGCGCGGCGTGCGGTTTGCCGGCCGGGTCTTTCCCTGTTCGATTGGCAAGGGCGGGTTGGCACGCTCGAAGCGCGAGGGGGATGGTGCGACACCGATGGGTACGCATCACATCGTCGGGATGCTGTACCGGCCGGACCGGATTGCGAAACCAGCTGAGTGGGCGATTCCAATCGGTCCGTGGGACCTGTGGTCGGATGACGTGCGGGACAATCACTATAACCGCCTCGTCTCCGCACCCTATGCCTTCAGCCATGAAAAGCTGCGCCGCGCCGATCCCCTGTATGATCTGGTGCTGATCACCGACTGGAACTGGCCCAATGCCGTGCCCGGCAACGGCTCGGCAATCTTTATTCACCAGTGGCGCCGCCCCGGTTATCCGACCGAGGGCTGCATTGCATTCCGCCGCGACCACCTGCGTTGGATCGCCAGCAAGGTGGCTCTGGGTGCGCGGTTGATTATCCCTCCGGCTTGATCCGCTCACCGAATATGGCGGATCCCACGCGCACATGCGTTGCGCCAAGTGCGATGGCCCGTTCGAAATCTCCGCTCATTCCCATCGACAAGCCCTGAAGACCGTTGCGCTCGGCAATCTTGGCCAGAAGGGCAAAGTGCAGCGAGGGTTCCTCGTCAACCGGTGGAATGCACATCAGGCCCTGAATCGGCAGGTCCAGTTCCCGGCATTCGGCGATAAAGGCGTCCGCGTCGGCAGGCAGGATACCGGCCTTTTGCTCCTCCTCTCCGGTATTGACCTGAATGAACAACTCCGGGCAGGAACCAACCTCCTGCGCCAGCCGAGCCAGTGTCTTGGCCAGCTTGGGCCGATCGACGGAATGGATGGTGCTGAACAAGTCTATCGCCTGCCGGGCCTTGTTGGTTTGCAGCGGTCCTATCAGGTGCAGATCGACATCCGGGTATCGCGCGGTGAAGCCCGGCCATTTGCCTACCGCCTCTTGCACCCGGTTTTCACCGAAACACCGGTGTCCCTGATCCAGAACGGCCTGCACACGCGTGTCCGGTTGCACCTTGGACACCGCGATCAGTTTGACGGATCCCGCGGCCCGCCCCGCGGCAGTTTCGGCTTTGGCGATTCGGACAGTGATTTCTTGCAGCGACATTGGTTTCCTCAATCTGCTTTCCGCGCAGAAAAACACCATGTCGGCACAAAAGAAAAGGGCAGGTCCGAGGACCTGCCCTAAAACCTTCCGGTTTCAGATCAACTTAGAAGTTGAACTGTGCACCGAAGTCAGCTTGGATGCGGCTGTCGTCGCAGATGTCGCAGTCGTTGACGCCGATACCACCGCGCAGCGATGCACCGCCGCCCAGGTCGTAGATGGCACCGATTGCGACTTCTTGTGTGTCAGCGTCGGCATTACCGTCACCGTAGGTGAACAGCAGGGTGGTTGCGGCGCCCAGGTTGTAAGCAGCCGACAGACCCCATGCGGTGCCGTCAGTTGCGTCAACTTCTGTCGCGTCGTCTGCAACAAACAGGGTACCGTTGAAATCACCCCATTCGCCACCCAGGGTCAGAACGGTCAGGCTCGGATCGCTACCACCGCCCGGCAGATCGGTTTGACCATAGGCCACAGCAGCAGTGATGTTGTTGAAGGTGTAAGTTGCGCTTACGTCCCAACGGTCAGCGTCCTGCGGGTTGCCGTTGATGGCCACAGTCTGCTGGTCATACGATGCGCCGAAGGCGAAGTCGCCAACCGCGTACTGGAAGAACACAGCGTTCGAACCCGGGTTGTCGCCCGAAACATAGCTCAGGAAGCTATAGTCAACGCCCGAGTACTGACCTGCGAACAGTTCCAGACCAACTTCGTTACCGTAGTAGTTTGCCAGGTTGTCGAACGAACCGGCGACGTTGCCGGCGTCAACGCGCAGACCACCGTAGATAACCGAGAAACGTGCGCCGTTCAGACGAGCGTTGTTGGCTTCACCGTTGGCCGCGTTTTCGTCGGCTTGCATACGAACACGTGCTTCAAAGCGAACGCCACCGTCGGTTTCGGTGAAACCGTCGATGTTCAGACGGAAGCGCGAAACCAGGATCGCGTCGTCGGTGTCGACAACTGCAGTGTTGGTGGTGGTGATAACACCGGTGTTCACGGCACCGCCAGTGGTGGTGGTGGTACCGGTTACGAAGTTGGTAACAGCACCGGCACGGTCTTCCAGGTAGCCGATACCAAAACGGCCGTAGCCGCTGAAGTTAATTCCGGAGTCAGCCGCTGCGACACCTGCGGTCGCGATCAGAGCGGTCGATGCGAAGAGAACTTTTTTCATCTTGTTTCCCTCGGTTTCAAAAGTTTTTCTACTCGACACATGCCTCAGCACATGTCTCAGCACGGGAACCGTTTCGCTCTTTTTGCCCCTGACACGCAAGCTTGGCATAAATGAATGGATCGCATTGGCATAAAATTGGTGCAAGGATGCCACAGTCGGTTTTGAGGGCCGGAACGGGGCCAAACCCACGCGAATGCGACAATAATAGGGTTGTTGCGGATCGGGTCCTTGTCTAGGAGTAACATCTGACAACGTAGACCAAAGTGAACAGGACCAGTCGACAATGCGCCTGCAGACGATTTTCGGTTTGATCATAGTGACTGCTGCCGTGTCGGCCTGCGGACAGAATCGGGCCACGCCGACCGAGTACAACCCGAATCTGATTGGTGGCAATACCGAAGAGCGCGAGCTTAACGACCCGGAGCGTTCGACCATCTGGGATGTGTTCAACACCGCCAATGCCGAACAAATTACAAATGTGAATCGCTACCTGTGGGCTGCGTCGCTGGATGTGCTGAACTTCCTGCCCGTTCAGGAGGTCGATCCGTTTACCGGCGTGATTGTAACGGGTTACGGCACACCTCCGGGTGGCGGACGCCAATACCGTGCGACCGTTCACATCAGTGACCCGGCGCTGGCGGCGCGCTCTTTGTCAGTGTCGCTGCAGACCAGTGGCGGCGCTCCGGTCAGTGCGGCTACGGCGCGCGCGGTCGAAGATGCGATCCTGTCCCGTGCCCGCCAGCTACGCATCGCGGACAACAAGTTCTAGCAACCCGCCGAAAATCACACTAATACCACGCCGGGTTCCTACCCGGCGTTTTCATTCACGAAGGACCGCACGATGTCTCGCTACTCGGCCAACGAAATCGAAGCAAAATGGCAAGAGGCCTGGGACAAGGCCGGAATCTTTACCGCCAACCGCGCGGCGGACAAACCGAAATACTATGTGCTCGAAATGTTTCCCTACCCCTCGGGCCGAATCCATATGGGGCATGTGCGCAACTATACGATGGGCGACGTGATCGCGCGGCACAAGCTGGCGACCGGCCACAACGTACTGCACCCGATGGGCTGGGATGCGTTCGGGATGCCTGCGGAAAACGCCGCCATGGCCATCGGCGGTCACCCCAAGGACTGGACCTATGGCAATATCGCCGACATGCGGGGGCAGATGAAGCCGCTGGGCCTGTCGATCGACTGGTCGCGCGAATTCGCTACCTGTGACCCGGAGTATTATGGCCAGCAGCAGGCGTTGTTCCTGGATATGCTCGAAGCCGGGCTGGTTTACCGCAAGAACGCCGTGGTGAACTGGGACCCGGTCGACATGACCGTTCTGGCCAATGAACAGGTGGAAAACGGTCGTGGCTGGCGTTCAGGCGCCTTGGTGGAGCGGCGTGAGCTGACCCAATGGTTCTTCAAGATATCCGACTATTCCGAAGAGCTGCTGGACGCGCTGGACACGCTGGAGAACTGGCCTGCCAAGGTGCGTCTGATGCAGGAAAACTGGATCGGCAAGTCGCGCGGCCTGCAGTTCGGGTTCGAACGCACCGACGGAGGTGAGCCAATCACTGTCTATACGACTCGCCCCGATACGCTGCTGGGCGCGTCTTTCGTCGGCATCTCGCCGGACCACCCGATTGCAAAGCAGCTTGAAGCGGAAATCCCCGAAATTGCTGATTTTGTTGCCGAATGCCGAAAGGGCGGCACCACAGAAGAAGCCATCGAAACGGCTGAAAAGCTGGGCTATGACACCGGGATTCGCGTCAAGCACCCGCTGGATCCGAATTGGGAACTACCGGTCTGGATCGCCAACTTCATCCTGATGGATTACGGAACCGGCGCGATCTTCGCCTGCCCGGCGCACGATCAGCGCGACCTCGACTTCTGCCGAAAATACGGGTTGCCCGTGGTGGACACCTTCTTTGCTCTGGACGATGAGACACCGGTCGACAAGATCGCATTCGTCCCACCGAAGACCGAGAAAGTTCGCTGGGTGAACCACTTTGCCGGTCTTACCGAGGCGACCGGCGAAGAAGCAATCAACACCACTGTCGATTTCGCTGAAAAAGCAGGTTGGGGCGAAGGCGTAACTAAGTACCGACTGCGCGACTGGGGTCTGTCCCGTCAGCGTTACTGGGGCTGCCCGATTCCCGTCGTGCATTGCGAATCCTGCGGTGTCGTACCAGAGAAAAAGGAAAACTTGCCGGTTCGCCTGCCCGACGATGTCAGCTTTGACAAACCAGGCAACCCGCTGGACCGTCACCCAACCTGGCGCGATTGCACCTGCCCGAATTGCGATGCCCCGGCCAAGCGCGAGACCGACACGATGGACACGTTCGTCGATTCGTCGTGGTATTTCGCCCGTTTCACCGCCCCGCGCGCCGAAACACCGACCGATCTGGCCGAGGCCGAATACTGGATGAATGTGGACCAGTATATCGGCGGCATCGAGCACGCGAT
Organism: Ruegeria sp. AD11(2025); assembly: GCF_056542405.1. Lineage (NCBI taxonomy): Bacteria > Pseudomonadati > Pseudomonadota > Alphaproteobacteria > Rhodobacterales > Roseobacteraceae > Ruegeria > Ruegeria sp. AD11(2025). The sequence continues at coordinate 53,534 of NZ_JBQFZU010000013.1, forward strand.
TCTGCACCTGCTCTATTCCCGGTTCTTTGCACGCGCGATGAACATTACCGGCCACCTGCCGAAAAAGGCGATCGAGCCGTTCGATGCGCTGTTCACCCAAGGCATGGTGACGCATGAGATTTACCAGACCCGCGACGCCAATGGCCGTCCGGTCTATCACCTGCCCGAGGATGTGACCGACGGCAAACTGGCAGACGGCACCGAGGTCGAGATCATCCCCTCGGCCAAGATGTCCAAATCCAAGAAGAACGTGGTCGATCCGGTCAGCATCATCTCGGCCTTTGGTGCAGACACCGCGCGTTGGTTCGTGCTGTCCGATTCGCCGCCCGAGCGGGACGTGGAATGGACAGCTGCAGGTGCAGAAGCAGCCTATAAACACCTGAACCGCGTCTGGAACCTCTGCGACAAGATCGGCGCCATGGACACCGATGCCAAAGGCGAAGGGGATGAAGACCTGCTGCGCGAGATGCACAAAACCATCCGCGACGTGACATTGGGTGTTGAAAGCTTTGGCTTCAATGCAGCCATCGCCAAGCTTTACGCCTTTACCAACACGTTGGCAAAATCCAAGGCTGGTGCTGCGGCTCAGAAGCAGGCGATCAAGACACTGGCGCAGCTGATGTCGCCAATGACACCGCATCTGGCCGAAGACATCTGGGCGCATCAGGGTGGTGAAGGCCTGGTCGCGGTCGCGCCGTGGCCGGTCGCTGATGAGGCAATGCTGGTCGACGACACCGTCACTCTACCGATCCAGATCAACGGTAAGCGCCGCGCGGAAATCAGCGTCGCCAAGGATCTGGCCAAGGATGAGGTTGAAAAAATCGCGCTCAGCACCGAAGCTGTACAAAAGGCGCTGGATGGCAATGCGCCCAAGAAGGTAATTGTTGTCCCGGGCCGGATCGTGAATGTCGTTGTTTAATCGCAGAACCCTGTTGTTGATGCCGCTGGCTTCCTGTTTTCTGGGGGCCGCCTGCGGCTTTGAACCGGTCTACGCACCCGGCGGTTCCGGCGCGGCCCTGAATGGTCAGGTCGCCGTCTCGGCCCCGAATTCGGTCGACAGCTATATGCTGGTCCAGAATTTGGAACAGCGTCTGGGCCGCAGCGCAAATTCGGGCAGCGAGTATAATCTGGATGTGAACGTTTCGACCGCATTCCGGTCGGCTGCGATCACCACGACGAACGAGACCAACCGGTACACAATAGAAGGCAGGGCGAACTTCGCGCTCAGATCAAATGCGACCGGTCAGGTCGTTGCATCCGGCACGGTCAACAATTTTGTCGGTTATTCGGCCGCCGGATCGACCGTGTCCACGCTGGCCGACGAACGCGATGCCAAAGAACGGCTGATGGTGATTCTGTCGGATCAGATCATAGCCGAGCTCTACGCCGCGCCGGGTCTTGGCACATGAAGCTCAGCCCGCGCGAGGCTGAGGGGTATTTTGCCCGACCAGACGCCGACAAGGCCGGGCTGCTGATCTACGGCACGGATGCGATGCGCGTGGCGCTGAAACGGCAGCAGGTTCTGGCCGCCCTGCTGGGACCCAACGCCGAAGAGGAAATGCGCCTGACCCGTATGCCGGGCGCGGATTTGCGCGGTGATCCGGCCCTTTTGTTGGACGCGGTCAAGGCGGTGGGATTCTTCCCTGGGCCGCGTGCCGTTTTTGTCGAGGACACCACAGATGTGGCCGCCGCTGCGATTCTCGCTGCGTTCGAAGACTGGGCTCCGGGTGATGCCCAGATCATCGTCACTGCCGGGCAACTGAAGCCCAGCTCGAAAATTCGCAAGGCGTTCGAGGCGCATCCGGCGGCCTATGCTGTCGGCATCTATGATGATCCCCCTTCGCGCGGTGAGATCGAGCGGATTCTGACCGAGGCCGGGTTACAGAGCATTCCCCGTGATTCGATGTCAGCGCTTGCGGAGCTGGCCACAGGGATCAGCCCTGGAGATTTCGCGCAAACCATTGAAAAACTGTCCCTCTACAAACGCGGCGACAATTCGGAACTGACCATGGAGGATATCGAAGCCTGCGCCCCCCGCTCGACCGAGGCGGGGTTGAACGATGTTCTGAACGTGGTCGCCGAAGGCCGTGCGGGCGAGATCGGCCCGCTGATCCGGCGTCTGCAGTCGCAGGGCACCAACGCGGTCAGCCTGTGTATCGGTGCGACCCGGCATTTTCGGACTTTATACGCCTGTGCTTCCGACCCGGGCGGGGCAGCGCAAGGCATCGGCAAGCTGCGACCGCCGGTCTACGGCAAACGCCGCGACCGCATTTTGCGGCAGGCGCAGGGTTGGGGCGCACCGAAACTGCAAACCGCTCTGACCGTTCTTACCGATACCGACCTGTCGCTGCGGTCGGCGGGCCAAACCGCCCCCGCAATGGCACTGGTCGAACGCGCCATGATCCGCCTGGCGATGCTGGCCCGGTCACGCTAACCGGCGCGGTTCAGCCAGTCTGCGGCGGAGCGCCCGGCCCATTTCCCGGTCGCCATGCAAGCGGTCAGCAGGTACCCACCGGTCGGGGCTTCCCAGTCCAGCATCTCCCCGGCGCAGAACACTCCGGGCAAAGCGGTCAGCATCAGCCCGTCGTCCAAAGCGGATCGCCTGACACCGCCTGCCGTTGAAATTGCTTCATCCATCGGACGAAGACCCGCGTGGCGGATCGGAAGATGCTTTAGTGCATCGCCCCATTGCGCTTGGGGCAAAGCACTAGCCTTGGCCATCTCGTGAAACAGAGCAACTTTTTGCGGCGGCAGACGGAGCGACTTTTTCAACCATTGCGACTGCGTGGTCTTTGAACCTTTCGCAGCCAATCGTTCTTGCAAAGATGACGCGTCCAGATCAGGCACCAAATCAACGAAGAAATTAACGCCATCACGCAGGGCCGGAGTTAGAGAGTACAGCCCGCCCCCCTCAAGCCCGGTCGCCGATATCGTGGCTTCACCGCGACTGTCCAGTTCCCCGGCCATCCACCGCACCGATTTCAGCGCCGCACCGAAATGAAGCTGCATGTGAGGGCTCCAATCGACGGACAGGGCCGAGTTCGAAGGCGCAAACGTTTCAAGCTCCACACCTTTTTCTTGCAAGATTTGCGCCCACTGGCCATCAGACCCCAGCCGCGCCCAACTAGCCCCACCCAGCGCAAGCACGGTGACATCCGGTGTGATCGCCTGCCGTCCTTCCACTGTCTCGAACAACAGCGCATCGCTGTCCCAACCCTGCCAACGCCAGCGGCTTCTGATCTGTACGCCTGCGCCTTCAAGCCTCCTCAGCCACGCGCGTAACAAAGGCGAGGCTTTCATCACCGTGGGAAACACCCGCCCTGTCGAACCGGTAAACACGTCCTGCCCCAGCCCCCGCGCCCAGCCCTGCACACCGGCGGCGTCGAACGTGGCAATAATCGGACGCAACCAGTCCGACGCCGCACCATAGGCCTGCAGAAAGATCTCGAACGGCTCATCTTTGGTCAGGTTCAGTCCCGACTTCCCGGCCATCAGAAACTTGCGAGCGACCGAAGGTTTGGCCTCGGCCACCAGCACATCATGACCCGCAGCGGCCAGTTCCTCTGCCGCCATCAGGCCCGCGGGCCCGGCCCCAATTACCACTGCCTGCGCCATTGCCGTCCTCTTGCCTTCCACGCCATCTGGCGCAAATTAGTCCCTGCCATGCCGACCAGTGATCCAATCTGCCCACTTTGTGACCGCCCCATCCCGGATGGGGGTGGCAGCCTGCACCATCTGATCCCAAAACTCAAAGGGGGCAAGGGCGGACCTACGGTTTTGCTGCACATTATCTGCCACAAAGAGGTGCACGCCACCTTGTCTGAGGCCGAACTGGCACGCGAGTTCAATTCGGTTGAGTCCCTGCGCGCCCACCCACGGCTTGAGAAATTTCTGAACTGGGTCCGAAAACGCCCACCCGGGTTTCGGTCGAAAGTGCCGGGTAAGCGGCGCGGTCGGTGATCAGCCGGGCCGCACCGGGTCATCAAAGGCATCGCGGAGAGAACTCGTCAGACCCTGCACCTCCAACCCTCGATAATCCGGTGCCGGAGCAAACTGCGCGCCCGCAAGATGTTGGAATTCCAACGTGGTATAGGGACGTTTCCACAGCCATTCCCGGTTTTCAACCGACCAGAGATCTGCATTCGGCGGTTCCTCATCGGTGAAGGCATAGAAATGCAGGTCGAACCCGTGTTGGGCCACATCCTGCACCGACAATAGACGCATTCCCTGCCCGCGGCAGAACGCATCCTCGGCGGCGATATCGCCGGTGCGCAAGGTGATCTGGCCGATACAGGCTTTGGCGAAAGGCTCGCCCGGGTCGGCGACATTTTCGGGGCGGTTGCCCTTGAAATCATGTTGCAACAGCTCGATCACAAAGCCCTCAGGGTCTTTCAGGTGGCACATATAGCCGATGTCGAGGAATTGTTTCGGGTTCGAGACTTCAACTCCTTTTTGGTGCAGATACGCGGTGGCCAGATCGACATCCGGCACGGTGATACCGATCTTCCAATACCTCTGCCCGCCGTCATGGGTATAGCCCCCCCCGCCTGGCATCAGCAGCAAGTCGGCGTCCTGCCCGCCATAGCCAACGCGGCGGTTTGACCCCTGCGCCCGCCCCGTCATACCCAGAACGTCCGCGTAAAACGCGGTCAGCCGGTCTGGATCAGCGACACGTAGCAGCACAGCAGACAATCTCATCGGCACATCCTTGCAATACCGGTGGCAATCCGGGGGTTGGCGGCCAGACTGTCCACCACCAGTTCATGCGCCGTTGGCATCAGCCTGTCGGGCTCAACCACGCGGTCGACCAGGCCAAAGGCATAGGCCTCATCCGCGCCTATCTTCTGCCCGCCCATCAAAATCATCTTGGTCCGCGCCAGGCCGATCAATGCGGCCATGCGCACAGGGTCCGACGGTTGCGGCAAAAAACCCAGCTTCATGACCGGATAGAAGAACTTGGCCTGCGGCACCGCGATCCGAATGTCACAGGCCAGCACCATCCCATTGGCCCCGCCCGCAAGCGTTCCGTTCAGGGCCGCGACCGTCAGACACGGCAGGGCGGCGATGGCACCCGAAAGCCTCTCCCACACGTCCGAGGTTGCTAGACCAGCGCGCGCCTCGTCCAAATCGGCCCCGGCGCTGAATACATTGCCCGCACCGGTCAGGATCAAGGCGCGCGCCTCGGTCGCGGACTCGGCAATCTCGGCCAGTTCGGTCAGCATCGCTTCGGTCAAGGCGTTGGCCTTTTGCGGATTGTTGAGCGTGACGGTCCATAACCCGCCTTCCTTGGTCAGTTCGATCACGTCAGCCCAACCCTTTGCCGGATATCCTCGCGCCGAAGCGAGATTTCGGTGCCCAGGAAATCGTCCGCATCCGCCGAGCACATCCACAACAGCGCCCGCGCGGGCCAATCGACGGGGATGTGATCGCTCCAGTCCAGTTGGCTGACCGCGTTGATACCGCTGGCCTTGATGACACGCTGCATATCCGTGGCCACGGTGCCCGGCGACAGCCCCATGGCGCGGATGCCGTGAATAGATTCCTCAAGATGCAGGCATTCGGTTAGCATCTTGGCGCCTGCTTTTGAGGCGCAGTAATGGCTCCACGCCTCAATCGGGTTGGACGCTGCGCCCGAGGACACGGTGATCACTGTGCCCCCACCTGCGGCGCGCATGACGGGCAAGGCCGCGCGCATCCCGTAGAAAACGCCCTTGAGGTTGATGTCGATGGCCGCGCTCCAGGCCGCGACATCGGCGTTGGACAAATGGAAGATCGGATCGATGACGCCTGCATTTCCAATCAGAACGTCCAGCCCGTCGAACCGGTCGACACAATCGGCAACTGCCTGTTCGACCTGCACGAAATCGCTGACATCACATTGCAGCGCGATGGCGTTTTCGCCCAGCGCGTCCGCCAGCGCCCCGATCTGATCCCGGTTCCGCGCCACCAAAGCAACATTTGCCCCGGCTGCGGCAAATACGCGCCCCGCCTCGGCTCCAATGCCGCGGCTGGCCCCTGTTATCAGTACGGTTTTCCCCTGCATACGATCCCTGTAGCTCCGTTGTTTTGAGATTGTGTGAATCTCTACCGCGCCAAAGGGGAACGGGTCCAGCCCTTGCCCCTTGACGCCCGGCCCCACAGACACGACGATGCCCGCAAAATTGATCAAGAAGGGTTCTCAAATGTCCGTTTTCGTTCGCCGCAGCTGCGGCGCAGTCTTGGCTTATGCCATTGTCACTCAGGGGGCGCTTGCCGATGTCACCGCGCAGCAGGTCTGGGATGATTGGAAGGCCTATATGACCCAGATGGGATACACGGTTTCAGCAGAACAATCCGTGTCGGGTAACGTAACCACCATCACTGATATGAAAATGGTAGTGGAAGTTCCGGATACCGAAGGCGGTTTCCAGATGACCATTCCCCAAATGACGCTGACTGAGAACGGCGATGGTACGGTCAATATCGGCGTACCTGAAAGTTTCCCTATGACTTTCTCCGGCGATGAAGAAGACAGCTCGTTCTCTGTCGATGTCGAATATTATCATGATGGGTTGGAGATGGTCGTTTCGGGTGACCCGAAAGACATGACCTATGATTATTCCGCACCCACTTTGGGCGTGAAGCTGGCGAATCTGACAGTCGATGGCGACACCATGCCAAGTGACGTTCTGGCTTTGGATGTCAAACTGACCGAAGTCGCAGGTAGCTCGCAGATGAAAACTGGCGAAAACCGTGAGGTCGATCAGAAATTCACCGCCGCAGGATTGGTATACGATCTGGCGTTCAAAGACCCGGAAGGATCGGATGACGGCAAAATCGACGGTTCGATGAACGATCTGGCCTTTGAAGGCACCAGCGTGATCCCCTCGGATTTCGATGGCGCTGACCCCGCGAGCTTTTTCCAGGGTGACACATCATTCTCGGGCCTGTTCACCTATGGTTCGGGCAACACGGCCATTGAAGGGACCAGCGAAGGCGAAGCGTTCTCGATGGGTAGTGAATCCCAAGGCGGGCGTTTTGGGGCCAGCCTGGATGAACAGCGCCTTGCATATGACATTGAGCAGAACAGCGCAAAACTGGCGGTGACTACGGCTGACCTGCCGTTCCCGATCGAAATCGCCATGGCCAAGTCCGGTCTGAGCTTCGAATTTCCGCTGAAGCAATCCGAAGAAGAGCAGCCCTTCGGGTTAGCGTTGAACCTAACGGATTTCACCATGTCGGACGTGTTGTGGAGCATTTTCGACCCGGCCGGTGAATTGCCGCGTGATCCTGCGACCATCGCGCTGGACACCACCGGCACAGCCAAGGTGTTGACCAACTTCTTCGACCCTGCCTCGATCGAAGCGATGGAGGAATCCGGTGAAGCGCCGGGTGAGCTGAACTCGCTGAAGATCAACGAGTTGCTGGTATCTCTGGTCGGTGCGAAACTGACCGGTGACGCAGACTTTACCTTCGACAATTCGAACACGGAAGAGTTTGATGGAATGCCCGCACCGGCGGGCGTGGCGAACCTGAAGCTGGTCGGCGCCAATGCGCTGATCGACAAACTGATCGGTATGGGCCTGGTCGAGGAAAGCGACGCGATGGGCGCCCGGATGATGATGGGTCTGATGGCGGTACCGGGGGATGAGCCTGACACGCTGAACTCGAAAATTGAGTTCACCGAAGACGGTCAGATCTTGGCCAATGGTCAACGCATCAAATAAAACCGGTCGGGAAGGCGGTTTGACTGCCTTCCCACCAAACAAACCTATCGGCGGCCAATGCGGCGGAACAGAACGGACCCGCCCCGGCTGACACGTTGATCATAGGCAAATCCCAGCGCCGACAAATGATCAAAACAGGCTTTTATCCCTCGAAGACCGATTTTACGTGTGTGGACTTCTAGGTAAACTTTCTGAACCCGCGCCAGATTGGCCCCATCGAACAGGTTTTTTTCACCACCTTCGATGTCGACGATCAGAACATTGGCGTCGAACTCGTCCAGTATTTCTGAAAGGTGCCGCTCGGGCACACTGACCTCTTTGACATAATCTGGCTTGGGGTCCAGGGACGAGGACCAGAAGGGGTCTCGAACGTAAAAGGTAGACGTGCCCGGGGTCCGGGAATCGCTCAATGCAACTGCATTCAGCACTTCGACGTTTGATATCCCGTTTGCTGCGTGCGCGCGCGTAATGAAATCGCACAGCTTGGGGTTCGCCTCCACACACATGACAGATCGAACACCCAATTGAGTGGCTAGAAATGAGGAGATAAAGCCTATCCCGGCGCCGAGTTCAACCACGCGGTCGTCTGATTCAATAAACTTGGGAAGGCCTTCAACTTCGTCTTTTTCATAGCGTTGCGCCAGAATGGATCGTTTCACCTGTGGCGTGATGATGCGCGGATCATCCGGAAGTTTGACGCCCCGCAGTAAGTGAAAATCATTCATAAAGTATCCTGCCCGTGTACCCCGAAAACCAGCTTTAAGATTATCGCCTTGCAGGGCAACTTAGATCAAGGTTGCAACCACTGCAGTAGGTTTGATTGGAAATCGGCATTTTTTTCCTCGGCAGTGTGTGTTCGACTTAGGCAAAACAGTCGCAGGTCTTGCGGGTCGGGCAGTCCAAGGCTAGGTCCAATGCATAAAGACCGGAGGCCGCATGACCCAAATACCCGAAGAGATCAGCCAATCCCTGTTGGATGCAGCCCGCGCAGCCGGGGCGGATGCGGCGGATGCCATCGTGATCGACGGCTCTTCGATCTCGGTCGAGGTACGGGGCGGCGCGCTGGAACATGCCGAGCGTTCGGAAGGGACCGACCTGGGCCTGCGGGTGTTTCTGGGCCAGCGGCAGGCGATCGTGTCCAGTTCGGACAGTCGCCCGGAAACCCTGACCGCGATGGCCGAACGCGCCGTGGCCATGGCGCGAGAAGCGCCAGAGGACCCATTTACCGGGCTGGCCGGCGCGGAACAGCTGGCCAAAGGCTGGGACTTGGCCGCGCTGGAATTGTTCGACCCCTCACCGGAACCGGCAGCTGAGTACCTGTTGCACGATGCACTGGCCGCCGAGGCCGCAGCGCTGTCGGTACAGGGGGTCTCGCAGGTATCCGACGCGGCGGCGGGTTATGGCACGCATCGCGTCCATCTGGCGGCGACCAACGGGTTTTCCGGCGGCTACGTCCGCAGCAGCCGCTCGACCTCTTGCGTGGCGATCTCAGGCCAAGGCACCGGGATGGAGCGCGATTATGACGGTGACAGCCGTACTTTCCAGAACGACCTGCGCAACCCCGAAGAGATTGGCCGTACTGCAGGCAAACGTGCCGTGTCGCTGGTGGGCGCGCAAAAACCCGCTACCGGCACCTTTCCAGTGCTGTTTGACGAACGCATCTCATCCTCGCTGATCGGCCACCTGCTGGCGGCCAGCAACGGGGCCGCCATTGCGCGGGGCGCTTCTTGGCTGAAGGATTGTCTGGGCGAACAGGTCCTGCCCGAGCATCTGTCGCTGATCGAAGACCCGCACCGTCCGCGTATTGCAGGCTCACGTCCTTTCGATGCCGAGGGGCTGGCGACCCGGCGTCGTGCGATTGTTGAAAACGGCATTCTAACCAGCTGGACTTTGGACCTGTCCAGCGCACGCAAGCTGGACATGACATCAACCGGCAATGCAGCACGCGGCGTGTCCGGGCCGCCTTCACCCAGCAACTGGAATCTGAGCCTGACACAAGGCACCCAATCCCGCGAAGACCTACTGCGTGACATGGGTACCGGGCTGCTGGTGACCTCGATGATCGGTTCTACCATCAACCCCAACACGGGTGACTATTCGCGCGGCGCCTCGGGGTTCTGGGTGGAAAACGGAGAGATCACCCATCCAGTGAATGAATGCACCATCGCCGGGAACCTGCGCGATATGCTGAAACGGATCATCCCGGCAAACGATGCGCGGCCCTACCTGTCGCGAGTAGTGCCCTCGGTGCTGATCGAAGGAATGACACTTGCCGGCAGCTGACCTGCACCTTCTGATCGACGCCGCACTTGAGGCTGGAAAAATCGCCACCCGATTCTCGGGCACTACGGCGCAGCGTTGGGACAAGCCCGGTGGAGCAGGTCCGGTGACCGAGGCCGATCTGGCCGTCAACGCCATGCTGGAACAGCGCCTGCCCTCGGCCCGACCCGGCTATGGCTGGCTGAGCGAAGAGACCGAGGATTCCTCGGATCGGCTGACGCGAGACCGGGTGTTCATCATCGACCCGATCGACGGCACGCGCAGCTTTGCCGAAGGGTCCCGCACCTGGGCACATTCGCTTGCCGTCGCCGAAGGCGGCGAAGTCACTGCCGCAGTGATTTACCTACCGAAGCGTGACCTTCTTTATGCCGCGGCCAAAGGCGAAGGTGCCACCCTGAACGGCGCAACGATCCGGGTGTCCAGAGTCTCGAAAATAGAAACGGCCGAGGTTCTGGCCGCCAAACCCAATCTGGACCCGCGCCATTGGCTGCACGGTCAGGCGCCTGAATTCAAACGGGTCTATCGCCCTTCGCTGGCTTATCGAATGGCCGTTGTCGGCCAAGGGCGGTTTGATGGGATGCTGACGCTCAGACCCAGCTGGGAATGGGATATTGCCGCCGGAGACCTTATCATCCGCGAGGCGGGCGGCATCTGTACGGATCAACTGGGCCAGCCCTTGCGGTTCAACAACGCGCACCCGCGCCTGAACGGCGTAATCGCGGCAGGCCCGGCGCTTCATGATGCCTTGCGGGCCCGGCTAGACCGGGACAGCACTGGTATCCGCCCATGAGCAAGCCGCGCTCTCTTAGCCTGGCTGCGTATCGGGTCCTGTCCTGGGGCGTACCGAACACGGCAAGCCACCCCGACCTGCCCCGCCCCGAAGGCGAGCTGATCTGGGTCCATATCAGCGTACAGAACCGCCAGCGTGCGGTGATTGATTTCTGCCGCAGACTGCAACAGGCCCGCCCCACGCTGAATGTGTTATTGACGGCACCGCCCGAGGCCGATCTGCAGCGCTGGGATCAGGGTGACTACCCGCTTGTGAACCTGCCTCTGGAACAGACCGGCGCCGCGCGCGCATTTCTGGAACACTGGAATCCCGATATCGGCCTCTGGGTCGGGGGTGGGCTGATGCCCAACGTCATCACCCGCGCCGAGGAACACGGCATTCCCCTGATCCTGATTGAGGCGCAGATCGACATCAAGGTCGCGCGTGGGGCACGATGGCTGCCTGATATCACCCGCTATACGCTGGATTGTTTCCAATCGATCCTGACCAAAACCTCCGAAACAGCCCGAACGATCCGCCGCCTTGGTGTTGCCTCGGACAAGGTCGGTGAATCCCCGCCCCTGCATGTCAGCCCAAACCCGAGACCCTGGCCCGAAGACGAGTTGATCGAAACAAACCATGCTCTGGCAGGGCGACTGGTTTGGCTTGCGGCTAACGTATTGGACAAGGAATTCATCTCGGTGCTCAGCGCCCACCGTCAGGCGATGCGAATCCTGCCCAGACTGACGATGGTGCTGCATGTCGCAGACACAGCTGAAGCCAAGCCATTGCAAAGGCGACTGGAATCCATGGACCTGCGCTGTGCCAACTGGGATACCGACGGGCAGATCGAAGATACCACGCAGGTGATCCTTTCGGCCGAACCCGAAGACCTGGGCCTGTGGTACCGGATATCGCCTGTCACGTTCATGGGCAGCTCGATGGAGCGCGGTGCGGGCGGGTACGATCCGCTTGTCGCCGCGGCCCTCGGCTCGTCCATCATCCACGGGCCGTTTGTTCATGGACATCAGCAGATATACGATCAGCTGGATCGTGCTGACGCTGCGCGCATGGTCAAAACCGCAACCGAGTTGGGTGACGCAGTGGTCGAGATGCTGTCGCCAGATCGCGCTGCGGACATGGCGCTGGCGGGGTGGCAAATTGTTTCCGAAGGCGCACCACAGACGGATCAGCTGATCGATATGGTGCAAGACTTTCTGGATCAGCGGGGGACAGATGATGCGCGCACCTGATTTCTGGAACACCGCACCAGACCGGCTGGATTATCGCGCCAGACTGCTGGCGCCGCTGGGGCGCATCTATGCGGCGGCAACCGCCCGCCGGGTAGCTTCAGATACCGGTGTCAGACCCGGGCTACCGGTGATCTGCGTCGGCAATCTGAACGCGGGTGGCACCGGCAAGACCCCCACCGTAATCTGGATGATCGAACAGTTGCGCGACGCCTGGCACCAAACCCATGTAGTCACGCGCGGCCATGGCGGCTCATTGGAAGGGCCCGTGCGCGTTGATCCTGCCAAACACAGCGCCGCTCAAGTCGGAGATGAACCGCTATTGCTGGCCGCATTCGCCGAGGTCTGGGTGGCCAAGGACCGCGCCGCCGGAGCCCGCGCCGCCGCAGAAGACGGGGCAACCGTGATCGTGCTGGACGACGGGTTTCAGAACCCTTCGGTCGCAAAGGACTTCTCGATCATCGTGGTGGACGCGGCGTGCGGCTTTGGCAATGGCCTCTGCCTGCCTGCCGGCCCCCTGCGCGAGCCCGTTGATATCGGACTGCAACGTGCCGATCTGGTGCTTTCGCTGGGGGATGCGGAATCTCAGGTGCAATTCTCCAACCGTTGGGACGCGGCCCTGACGGTGCCCCACGCCACCGGTGAGGTCGCACCCTTGCAGACCGGTATGGATTGGGCCGACACGCCCGTTCTGGCCTTTGCAGGCATCGGGCATCCGGAAAAGTTCTTTCGCACGCTGCGCCAGCAAGGCGCAAAGCTGCTGCGGGCCGAGGCGCTGGACGATCACCAACCGCTGACCCCGGCCCTGATGACGCGACTGGATAACGAGGCGCGGCTATTGGGTGCGCAGATGGTGACAACGGAAAAAGACGCCGTGCGCCTGCCCGCCGCATTCCGCAGCAAGGTTCTTACGTTACCTGTTCGTCTGAAAGTGGATGAAGCCGACAAGATCCGGCAGATGCTGCTGCAGATCGCCCCGTCACCGTGATTGGCGACCGGCCCGAATTGAGCCGGTCGCAGCAGGCAGTTAGCTGCCCAGTTCTTCTTCGATCAGCTTCTTGAAATCGGGATAGGACATGTTGTCGACCTTCTTGCCGTTCACGATGAACGAAGGCGTTGCCTGAATGCCGTCCCGCTCGGCGTTTTCCTGATACCAGGCCACCAGAGTCTGTGCGCGGGTGCCGTCCTGCAGGCAGGCCTCAAGCTGGTCGTTGTCGATACCGGCCAGGCGGCCGATCTTGCGCAACTCGTCCACGATCTCGGCCGGGCCACCGGCTTTGACCCACTCGGACTGGCCTTCAAAGATCAGATCGGAAATGCCAAAGAACTTTTCGGGGCCGCCACAGCGCGCCACCATCGAGGCCCACAGGCCATAGCGGTCGAAATACACCTCGCGGTAGGTGAATTTGACCTTGCCGGTGTCGATGAAGTCCTTCTTCATCTGCTTGTACGCGCCCAGATGGAAAGTGGCGCAATGGGGGCAGGTGTAGGACGCATATTCGATGATCTCGACCGGCGCATCCTCGGCGCCCTGCACCATCTCGACGATGGTCGAGGTGTCCAGATCAGCCTCTTGCGCCTCGGCACTGCCGACCAGCGGGTAAGACGGAGAGGAATTTGACAGCGACAGCCAATAGCCGCCTGCGGCGATGGCGACCGCCGCGCAGATTCCAGTTGCGATACGGCTCATTTCTTAGCCCTTTCTCAGCGTTTTTGCTTGGATAAAACGTTACGGCCCAGACGTTCAAGGGCCGCGCGCAAATCACCATCGTGAACGTCGCGTGCGGTCCGGCCTGCCTCGGCTGCAATCTCTGGGTCAATCTTGGGTTTCGCCGGTTTCGGTTTATGGTCGAAACTGGCCTGCCCCTCGGCAAATCCGGTCGGAGCGGTCTGGGTGATGCGTACTCGGCTGATGGCGTTATAGCCGTACACCGCGTTCACCTTGCCCCGCAGCTGTTCCTTCTGCATCTCAAGCATCGGGGCCTGCGGGCCAGTGGTCAGAACGGTCAGCGTCGCGCCGATCCCTTCCCTGCCATAGCCCACCTTTACGGGTCGCGCGATAGAGGCCAGGTCCTGACCTACGATTTCGGCCCAGTGGGTCAACAGGCGCGACACAGCAAAGCCCCGGCTTTCCCCGGCGCGCCGAATCTGACCGTTCAGCAATGTCGCGGTGCGTTTGAACCCGCGGGTCGAAGAACGTCTGCGTTGCATCTGGTTTCCAACTCCTGCGCCGCTATTGTAAAGGGCGTGACACCGGGCGCCAGCGAAACCCGACAGGGAGATAGATAAAACTTGCGTGACTCTATTCAACAGGACCTGAGCGGTGCTCTGCTTGACTGGTACGACCGCCACGCCCGCGAAATGCCCTGGCGCATCGGCCCGGCAGATCGGGTCGCAGGGGTGATACCCGACCCTTATCGCATCTGGCTTTCCGAAGTGATGCTGCAGCAGACAACCGTGGCCGCCGTGCGCGACTATTTCAACCGTTTCACATCGCGTTGGCCCACGGTTCAGGCACTGGCCGCAGCCCCGGACGACCAAGTCATGGGCGAATGGGCCGGGCTGGGCTACTACGCCCGCGCCCGCAACCTGCTGAAATGCGCGCGGGTTTTGACCGACGTTCACGGTGGTGTCTTCCCCGACAGCTATGACGCGCTACTGAAACTGCCCGGCATCGGCCCCTATACCGCCGCGGCCATTTCGGCGATTGCCTTCGACCGACCCGAGACGGTGCTGGACGGCAATGTCGAACGGGTCATGGCCCGCCTTTACGACCTCCACGATCCCCTGCCCGGTTCGAAACCGTTGCTCAGGGAAAAAGCCGCCGCGCTGACGCCAGACACGCGGCCAGGGGACTATGCGCAGGCGGTGATGGATCTGGGGGCCACGATCTGCACGCCGAAATCTCCGGCCTGTGGTATTTGCCCGATGCGCGATCCCTGTCAGGCCCGCGCAGCTGGAACGCAGTCCGACTTGCCACAGAAGACACCCAAAAAGCCCAAGCCCACGCGGTACGGTCATGTCTATATCGCACAAAGCGACAACGGCGCCGTGCTGCTGGAACGCCGCCCTGACAAAGGGTTACTGGGCGGGATGCTGGGATGGCCCGGCTCGGGCTGGTCTGACACACCGGAGGAAACGCCCCCGTTTGAGGCGGATTGGCAAATGCTGTCTGGTGAGGTGCGACACACATTCACACATTTCCACCTGACCCTGCGTATCTGGACGGCTCCGCTGCCAGCCGGACGCACGCCCGAAGGCCTGATCCTACTGGATAAGCACGCCTTCCGCCCTGGCGACCTGCCGACCGTAATGCGCAAGGCGCACGACCTGTGGCGCAACCGATAGCCCATTGAACGCCCCGTCGGACTGTGCCTAGTCTATGCGCAATCGTTCGGAGCCCCACCATGACCGCAACCCAGTCCCTGTCTCGCTGGCAATCGGCCCTGCCCTTCTGGATCTCGTTCCTGTTGATCCCGATTATCTGGGCAACGGCGACGGCTGGCAGCTGGTGGGTCCTGCTTATTCCGATGTCGACATGGTGGGCCTTTGCCGTGCTGGACCGCCTGACCGGGCTTGACCTGAGCAACGCCGACCCCGACACGCCAGACCGCGCGCTGCGCTGGTATATCCTGCTAACTAAAGCTTGGGTTCCTTTGCAGTTCCTGACCCTGTACGGGCTGATCTGGTACGCTACCCATACTGACCACCTGTCCACGCCGGCCAAGTTCGGGTTGTTCTTCGGCATGGGCACCATCTCGGGCACAATTGGTATCAACTACAGCCACGAGTTGATGCACCAAAAGGGTCGGCTCGAGCGTTGGCTGGGCGATATCCTTCTTGCGATGGTGCTGTATTCGCACTTTCGCTCCGAACACCTGCTGGTTCATCACCGCTATGTCGGCACCCCGCGCGACCCGGTTACCGCGCGCTATAACGAAGGCTTCCACCGCTTCTATCCCCGCGTCCTGAAACAATGCCTCGTCTCTGCTTTCCGTGCCGAGCGCGCAAAACTGGCCCGCAAGGATCGCCACTGGACCGACTCTTCCAACCCCTTCTGGCGATATTGGGCTCTGCAAGGCGCGATGCTTGCCCTTGCCCTTGCGATCGGAGGCCTGTCTGGACTCGCCCTGTTCCTGATTCAAGCGGGTACTGCCATCTGGCAGCTGGAACTGGTCAACTATGTCGAACATTACGGCCTGACCCGCAAACATCTGGGTCAGGGCAAATACGAGCATGTCCTGCCGCGCCATTCCTGGAACGCCTCGCAGAAGGCGTCGAACTGGCTGCTGATCAACCTGCAGCGGCACTCGGACCACCACTACAAACCGAACCGCCGGTTTCCGCTGCTGCAGCACCACTCCGAAGATGCCGCGCCGCAACTGCCCTACGGCTATCCGGTGATGACCGTCGCCGCGATGGTCCCGCCTCTCTGGCGCCGGGTCATGAATCCCCGCGTTCGAGCCTGGCGCCTCCAATACTACCCCGAGGTCGCCGACTGGGCACCCTACAACCGCGCAGAAAACCCCTT
Organism: Ruegeria sp. AD11(2025); assembly: GCF_056542405.1. Classification (NCBI taxonomy): domain Bacteria; kingdom Pseudomonadati; phylum Pseudomonadota; class Alphaproteobacteria; order Rhodobacterales; family Roseobacteraceae; genus Ruegeria; species Ruegeria sp. AD11(2025). The sequence goes on from NZ_JBQFZU010000013.1 coordinate 70,070, forward strand.
ACCTCAACCCTGACCGCAGCGCGCGCCAGCGCGCTGCCCGGCCCAACGATCCGTCTTGAATCTCTGATGCAGGGTAGATCGGCGGGAGCGCCTACTCTGCCATCACCCACACGTCCATCGGATTCTCCACCCCCCGGACCGCTTGCTTTTCGTGTTCGGCAAACCCGGCCATCACCTCCGGCACGCTGGCGCCTTCCTTCTGCAACTGGCTCCGCACCGAGTCGCTGATGATCACCTTCGCCTTAAAACCACGGGTCAGCGCTTCCAGTTTGGCGGCCACATTCACCGCATCCCCGATCACCGCAAATTCCAGCCGATTGGCCCCGATATCACCCAGAACCACTGCACCAAAATGGACCCCGATCCCGACGCTGATTTCGGGCTCTCCCGCCCGGCGGCGCTCAATGTTCCACCGGTCGATCACCGCAACCATTGCCCGGGCACAGGCCACCGCGTTGCTCGCATCCGATGGCGTTGGCACCGGAGTTCCAAAGGTCGCCATCAGCCCGTCACCCAGATATTTATCCAGCGTACCGTGGTGCCGAAACACCTCAGCCTCCATCCGGGCATGGAAACCGCGCAGAACCTCGATAACCTCATAGGGATCGCGCCCGGCAGCATATTTGGTGAACCCCACAATATCGATGAACAGCACCGCAATATCTTCCTTACGCACCTGCTTGAGCGGCTCGTCATTCTGACTGAGTTCATCCACAACATTCGGTGAGAAGTACCGCGACAGGTTCGCCCTTTCGCGCTCCAACCCCGCATTTGTCATCAGCAACCGGTTGAGCCGCCGCATCGACACGCCCAGCGTCACCGCAACCATCATGAATACGACTACTTCCTGGATGCGTTGGGTGGGCATGAAACTGTTGGGGTCCAACAACTCAGCCACATCCGGATAACCGGTCAAAGCCTCCGCCACACGTTCGCTGAGCCCAGGCATCGGCATCGCAACCCACCAGGCGATGATCCACCCTGCGGTCCACATCCCCGCTGTCCATGATCCTATCGCAATCACCGTGCGCCAGGAATACGCCAGCGTTCCGGCCGCCAGAATGATGAAGAAATACTGGAAGTTATCGAACCGGTACTGCATTGCCAGCGGCCGCACATCGTCGCTGAACGGATTGGGCACAATCATTGCCGTGGTCATGATCAGCAGGTCTGCAAAAATTAGCAACAACTCGGTCCGCGATTGCCCAACACGGCCCGCCCGACGGATCAACCAACCGTTTGCGCATATCAGCAGCAGGATGAAGTGATACCACATCACATCCCATTGTGGATTGAGGTAAATCAGCAGCACACCGGTGAGTCCCATCGCGATCCAACGGGCGCGGACGGCAAGCTCAAGCCCCTCGCGCTTGTGCCTTTCCAGCGCGGCTTCCGTGTATTTGTTCTCCAGATCAAACCTGTCCGGGCGGGTCACAAAGAACCGGTCAAAGCGGGATTGGCTGGCAATGGTATCAGACATCGCTGAGGCTCCTTCACTGTGCCGCAGGATACAACAGGCGCGGATTGAGACCAGACACCCGGAAAACAAAAGACCCCGCCGAAATCGGCGGGGCAAGGCTTAGTGCCTTGTGTCAGGCCACAGGCACCGGCGGTATTGGTGAAATCAATTCATCTCGGCCCGGATTTGCTGGCGCAGAACGTCGATCGGTACGGTCTTGCCGTCGCGCCTAAAACACCAGTAGGTCCAGCCGTTGCAGGACGGAGCATTCTCGAGATGCGCACCAACCTGATGGATCGAGCCCTTGACGTTGTCGCCCACCAGCGTGCCATCGGCGCGGACCTTGGCCTTGTGGCGCCGGTTCATCGAAAAAAGCTCCTCGCCCGGGCGTAGCATCCCGCGTTCGACCAGTTGGCCAAAGGGGACGCGCGGCTCGGCGCGTTTGCTGGCGCTGACTTCCAGCGCCTCACGGTCGAATTTGCGAACTTTGGAGATGCGTTTTGCAGCCACTTTGCGATAGCTTTCCTCGCGCTCGATCCCGATGAATTCGCGGCCCAGCATTTTGGCAACGGCGCCTGTTGTCCCGGTGCCAAAGAACGGGTCCAGAATAACATCGCCCGGATTGGTCGAACCAATCAACACGCGATGCAGCAGCGACTCCGGCTTCTGCGTCGGATGCGCCTTGTCGCCGTTTTCATCCTTCAGGCGTTCATGCCCGGTGCAGATCGGCAGCACCCAGTCGCTGCGCATCTGAACACCTTCGTTCAGCGCCTTCAACGCTTCGTAGTTGAACGTGTACTTCGCACCTTCGCGTTTCGACGCCCAGATCATCGTCTCATGCGCATTGGTGAATCTCTTACCGCGGAAATTCGGCATCGGGTTCGACTTGCGCCACACGACGTCATTCAAAATCCAGTAGCCCGCATCCTGTAAGGCCGAACCCACACGGAAGATGTTGTGGTATGAGCCGATAACCCAGATCGCACCATTCGGCTTGAGCAGACGATGCGCCGCTTTCAACCACTCGCGGGTGAACTGGTCATACGCGCCAAAGCTGCTGAACTGATCCCAGTGATCATCGACCGCGTCTACCTGGCTGTTATCGGGGCGATGCAACTGGCCTTTCAGCTGCAGGTTATAGGGCGGATCCGCAAAGATCAGGTCCACCGACGCCTCGGGCAGACTGTTCATCACATCGATGCAGTCCCCGGAAAGAATCGTGTTTAAAGGGAGCGCTTTTACGCCCTTTTTGGTGGTTGTTGTCATCTTACTGCCTCAAGTATCCACGGCGCTTTTGCGCTCATTTGGTTGAGACAAGGATGAGTCAAAGACGATTCGCCGTCAATTTCTTTTTTGAATCAGCAACTTACAATTTACTCTTGATACAAGATATTGTGGACCGGCTTGAACGAACGTCTATGGTGTGGGGTCACACCAAGATTTTGCAGTGCGTCCTTGTGTTGTTTCGACGGATAACCTGCGTTTGTCTCCCATCCATAGCCCGGATGCTGTTGCGCCAAATCCACCATCAGTTGATCGCGCCAATTTTTTGCGACAATCGAAGCAGCTGCGATCGACACCGAATGCGCATCACCTTTCACCACCGCCTGCGCTGGAATCGTTAACCCGTGCGGTATCAGGTTCCCATCGATCAGCAGGTAATCCGGCGGCGGGTCCAATGTCGCGACCGCGCGTTCCATCGCCAAGTGCGAGGCGCGCAAGATGTTGTGTTCGTCGATCTCTGCCACCGTGGCCTCAGCCACCGCGATCTCGGCTCGGCCGCGCAAGCTGGCCTCCAGCGCGGCGCGGCGCTTGGCAGTCAGCTTCTTGGAATCGTTCAACCCTTCGGGGATGTCTTCAGGGTTCAGGATCACGGCGGCCGCCACCACCGGCCCGGCCAGCGGCCCGCGGCCAACCTCATCCACGCCTGCGATCCGAAGGTACCCTTGCCTCGCGGCGGCTTTTTCAATTTCATAATCTGGTTTCGTCATGCCTTCGGAAAACCGCGTTTCACCGCTCATCGCAAGAAAAAAGAGAGGGCAGCTTGCGCCACCCTCTCCCTGCACGGCGCTTCTGTGGCGCCGCTCCTGCTCGAAAATCGTTACTTGTAACTCACCCGGTATCCGTTCTGACGCAGGCAGCCTGGGTGGTACGCCCGCTTGACCTTTTTGCCATTCCAGAACCTGACCTTGCACTGGTCCGGCAGGCTATTGCTGTATTTGTAATACTTGCTCAGGCAGTTCTTGCCCAACAGCGGTTGATCGGGCGAGAACCCATGGAAGGTGCGCAAGCATCGTTGCGGCAAGCTATAGCGCGCAACCCGTTCCGGCAGCGGGCGCACATTATGCGGCCTGTGTTTTGGCTTTGTGTGCACGTGGTTTTGGGGTGCCTTATATATGTGATTGTAGTTATTCGTAACGGTGTTCTTTTTTTTGTTTTCGTCGTTGAAGTGCTTTACCGCGACACCAAGCAGTGCGATGGCCGCCAATCCACCCAGGATATCTTCGACATCGGCTGCCCGCGCCTGCGACGCCGAAATTCCGGTGATGGCAACCGCAGAGGCCACAATCAGGGCTATGAACTTCTTATGCATGGTGCTTGTCCTTCAGTAGTCTCAGGGGCCCGGTGGCGGGCCATGTGCTCGATGCCCTGACACTGGGTCCTCCCTGCCCAGACAAGCAATAACGGCCCCCTGTTATCCGATATCAGGCCGGCCAAACCCCTTGGGTTATTGAATATCGCACCGACCCATGCGCAGGATGCGGCCTATGAAACATATCCTCTCTTCTCTGGCCCTGCTGGCCCTGATATCGCTTGGCTCTGCTGCCGCGGCGGCCGATTGTTATGCCGATTACAAGGCCAAACGGGACAATCCGCTACGCCTGCACTATGGCGTCATGCAGGTTTCGGCCTGCGACAAGGGGCAGGCAAAACGTGAAGTCGCCCAGCGCCTCAAGGGCTCAGGGTGGACCCTGCTGAACGTCATGTCCGTGTTCGGACCGGAAGGATTGGATAAAAGGAAGGCAAATGCCGGACAATTCTATCTCCGTTACTGAGGCCCGCCGATCCGGTGTCAGATTGGTCGGCGCGGGCATCGCGGCGATCGTGTTGATTCTGGTGACGGCGGCGATCTTCCTGTTCTGGACACTGCCCGATGCCAACGCCTTCAACGCGCGAGTCGAGCGGTTGTTCATCGAAAGCGACCTGACCTCGCAGACGGAAATCCGCCTGCTTGAGATTCTGGCGCAATCCGGCACCGCCTTTGCCGACACGCTGTCCAGCTATCGGATGGTGATCTTCGTATTGCTGGTCTTTGCCTCCGCCATGCTGGTGACGGCGCTGGTGTTTCTGGTGATGCTGGTGTTGCTGAACCGGCGCATGGCCCAGATCGAGCGCACCGGTATTCAGGTGACCTCATTGCTGATCAGCCGCGAGGAAAACACCGTCTACCTGAACAATATGGATTTCAAACTGACCCCGGCGGCGATGGAAACCCTGTCTGTGCTGGCTGAATCCCGTCTAGATGACGAGGTCCTCTCGGGCGTACAGATCGAGGCGATGATTTCCGGCAAGGACGCCTCGGAATGTGACGAGGCAGCAGGCGCCACCCGGATCAAACGGCTGCGCGATGCCTTGGGCAACCAGATAGTCAGCGAGTTGCTGGTCAAGAACATCGCCAAAAAAGGCTATATGCTGTCGATCGAAAAAGACGTGATTCAAATGATCTGATACGGCGGCCTCGCACAGGGCACGTGCGGTAAAAAGCCGGTGACACCCCTTGGAATGCAACCGCCAAAGCCCCATCCTATAAAGACTCGCGTCAGGGAGTCTGATGATGAATGTGCACACCACCCCAAAGACCAAAGGTTACGGCATCTCGGTCGAAGAGCTGACCGGGCGGGTTGCGATTTACCGCGATGACACCCTTTTGGCCGAAAGCACCAACGCCAAAGTCATGTATGAAACGCGACTGCCGGCAACGATCTATTTTCCGCGCGATGACGTCTGCATCAATCTTGGCGACGAAACCGAATTGCAGACCTTCTGCCCCTTCAAAGGAACCGCGACCTATCACGATGTCATATTGGATGGTCAACGTCTGGCCAATTCCGTCTGGGCATATGAAGACGCCCTGCCCGAAAGCACAGCCATTCAGGGCCATATCGGCTTCATGCCCGAAGCCTATACGCGGATCGATCTGGGCGAGAACAATCTGCGCGACCCCGAGGATGGCAATATCAGCGGCCCACTGATCGATTGGCTGATGCGCGGCGCGTCCGAGAACCAAACCCCTGAAGCATTCACTAAAGCCCTGGCTGAGAAAATGCTGGAGCACGGGATCGCCATCCAGCGGCTCAGCATTCTGGCCTGGTCGCTGCATCCGCTGATCGCAGGCAAACACTATATCTGGGAAAAGGGTGAGGCCGAGATTTCGACCAATGTGCCCACCTATGAAATCCACGACCATCCGGCCTATATCAACAGCCCCCTGCGCCACGTGTCGAACGGTTTGGGCGGGGTACGCCAGCGGCTGAACGACGAAAACCCGCAAAACAGCTTTCCGATCATGGAAGACTTGCGCGCTAAGGGGGCAACCGATTACGTCGCCATGCCGCTGCCATTTTCGGACGGGCGCACTAACGTCCTAACGCTGACCTGCGACCACCCGAACGGGTTCACCACCGAAAACCTGGGGCTGGTGTTCGAATGTTCCTCGGTCATTGCCCGGTATTACGAGGTCTTCATGCAACGTGAGAACGCGCAGGTTCTGCTGGAAACCTATGTGGGCAAACGATCCGGCGCGCGGGTTCTGGGGGGCGAAATCCGACGGGGTGACGGGGACGAGATCGACGCTGCCATCATGTTCTGCGACCTGCGCAACTCCACCAGCCTGGAAGAACGGCTTGGCCGCTCCGCCTATATCAACCTGCTGAACGAGTTCTTTGAAACCGTTTCCGGCATCGTGCATGACAATGGTGGCGAAGTTCTCAAGTTCATCGGCGACGCCGTTCTGGCGGTGTTCCCGGCCGGAGACGATTCAGAGTCGGCGCGCTGGAACGCCCAGCGGTCAGCCATCGAAATCGTTGAAAAACTGGGCGATCTGCGTCAATCCGGCTCCGAGACCCATTGCGATTGCTCGATCGGTGTTGCCTATGGACGCGTTACCTATGGCAATGTCGGATCACGCGAACGGCTGGACTTCACCGTGATTGGACAGGCCGCAAACGTGGCGGCCCGATTGGGGGAATATGGCAAAAAGGTAGGCCATCGTATTGTCGTCTCGGCTGATATTCAGCCAGCCTGCGCCAATGCGGTGCCGCTGGGGGATATCAAACTGCATAACGTATCCCAGCCGGTCATATCCTACGCCCTCCAAACGTCAGCAGATGCGGTATTGAACAACTGACGCCCGTAATTCCGTACAAGTATTGTGATTTGGGCCGGGACGTGGAGTGCTAGACGCCGAGGCCGTGACCCATCTCAAGCCCCCAGCAAGATCAGAGCAGTCTGAGCAGGGAAAATCGTGTTCTGCAACTGTGCAATCTGGCTGCTGGCCAGAAACCGGTCGATCAGTTGTGCCACCGCCGCCTCATCGGTGAACTGCGACAGATCATCGAACCCGGTCAGCCCCGACAGCCTGTCTTTGAACACCACAAGTTGCCGGTCGATATCCAACTGAGCGAAGCTCGAAGGCAGGCCGAGCGCCGTTTCCATCATGCTGCGCAGCGGAGGCAGACTCATCAGATCGAACCACTTTGTATCTGCGCTGCCGCTTTGCGCGGCCAGATCGCCCAGGGCGTGCTGTGCATAAAGCGCAATACGCATGGTTTCGTCGGACTCGCCCACCGCGATTTCGAACCGCGACACGTCGTTGTCGCGCGCAATATCTTCCATGAACGTCGCCAACCCCGTCCGGCGTATTTCCCCCGGCCCAAGACCGAAGGCTTCGGAAAACTCCCGATACCTGCCGTCCGACAGCCGGTTTGACAGCGCATCATCGGCACTGGTGCCATCGGACAGCACCTTCTGGATGAAGTAGCGATTATTGATATCGTCTTCCAAACCGAAGGCGCCCAGGGCGACCTGCAACAAGCGGCGGTCCGACACCAAATCCTCAGCCGTTTGCACCTTGCCGATATTTTCCAGAAAATACTGCCTCTCCCTCTCATTGACGGATGACGAGGAGAAGCTGTCGAGTTGCGCCTCGTAGGTGCGCTGCAGAAACCGCCAGCCCACCAAACCGCCCGTAGGAATGACAGGCTGGAATGTCATTGCTGATACGCCATCAAGCGTTCTTCGCGCGGCAACAATGCGCGCAGCGATTTCAGACACTTGTAGTATTGCTCGGCCAACAGGGCCTCGGTCGCCTCTGACAGAACGCGGCGGCTGTCCGCGTCGGTGAAGACCTGGCTCAGCTCTTCGACACGGCGCAGCAGCTGCTGACGGGCGCGATCAGGCTCTGCATCGCCGGACAACACAAGCTGCGCGGCGTAACAGACCCGCCTGACCGGGGTGTTTACCTCATCCGGGTGGATGGCGTCCCGCAAGCGCAAGACGTTTGCATCGGGCGTCATGATCGAGAACCGGCAGCGACGATCCCCGTTTTCAACAACCACACCGTTGATCAGCACCCTCTCTTTTGGTGCGAGTTTCAGAACCAGCCCGCCCATCAGGTAGTCCCCATTTGCCGAAGGCCGCGCAGCACGGCCATGTTGATCTCAAGCAGAGGTTCCACCGTCGCCTTGTTGCCCAGAACCTGGCTGCTGTGCTGCTCGGTGAACTCGGCCAGATAGAAAATCCGGGCCCGCAACTCGTTGGGCAAGGCATTGTCTGAATCCGTGACACCGCTGGCCAGAACGGTCCAAAGACGGCGATTTTCGTGCAGTGCCTGAACGAACCCGCCAAAATCCGATTTTTGCCGGGCTGCGGCAGCCTTGAGCCGGTGCGTGATCTTTGAAATCGCCTCGTACTCGGTATCGCGCGGTGTGCGCGTGGGGGCAGCGGTCTGCGCATAGGCTCGCTGTGCAAGAGTGTGCGGTGTCACTTGAAATCCTTCCAATAGTCCGTCTTTTGGCGATCAGGGCCGGGGCGCATTTCCACGCCCCAGCCGGGTTCCGAAGGTTAACGGAACAGAGACAGGATGGACTGCGGCGCCTGGTTGGCGATCGACAGCGACTGGGTGGCCAACTGCTGCTGAACCTGCAGGGCCTGCAGACGGGCCGAGGTCTCTTCCATGTCGGCATCAACAAGCGAACCGATACCGGATTTGAACGAGTCAGCCAGGTTTGAGATGAACTCTTTCTGGGTCTCGATCCGGCCCTGCGACGAACCGAATGCAGCCGAAGCGTCAATCGAAGTGTCAATCAGGGTTTCAATCGTTGCCATAGCCGCGGTTGCGCCAGCGCCGGTCGAAACGTCAATGCCGGTCAACGCGCCCAGACCGCCCGAGCCTGCGTTCACATACTGAGCCGAGAATGAGACGTCATTGCCAGTTGCGTTGGCGACCGACAGCGTGCCTGGAGTGCCCGAGTCGTAATCAACGGTCAAACCGGTGATGCCCAGTTCGTCGATCTTTGCCTTCAGGCCCACAGCGACAAGGTCACCTGTGGTTGTCGCAGCAGCGTCCGCAGCCGAGACGGTATATGAAACGACCTGATCGTTAATTGCGACAACAACCTTGTCACCCGCAGCAAAAGCGCCGCTGGATTCATCTGTCACCAGCGCAGTTGCCGAGGTTGCCCCGTTGTCGATGGTCGCGCCCACTCGGTCGTTGCCGGTCGAGGCGCCTGTCGAACCGTCAAACACCTGAGCCGCCGTATAACCGCCAGTCGACAGGTTCTGACCAGCCACAGAGATCGACGAAGCGGTCACCGCGCCTGTGTTGTCACGATCGAGCGAGGCCAGAATCGAAGCGGAACCTGAAGACCCGTCCACCAGATTCAGGCCGTTGAACTGCGCCGCACTAACAACCGAGTTGATCTGATCTTTCAGAGCGGTCACGTCGTCATTGATCTTGCCACGATCCACGTTGTCTTCCTGTGCCGCGACGATCTTACCTTTCATCTGGGTCAGCAGATCGGTCACTGTTTCAGCGGCATTCCGGGCCACTGCAACGGTCGATTCACCCAGCGCCAGGCTGTCCTTGATCGCGTTGAATCCATTAACGTCGGATTCCATGACCTTGGAGATCGCCCAGACGGCTGAGTTGTCTTTGGCAGTTGCAACGTCCTTGCCGGTCGAGATCGCGTTCTGGGTTTGTGCCAGGTTCTTGTTGACCGATTTCAGAGTTTGCAGCGCAACCATTGCGCCATTGTTGGTCAGAATGCTGGACATAGCTTTCTTCCTTTTCCGTTCGGGCCTTTTACGCCCATGCTTACCCCGCATCATCCGCGGGCTTTGACGTCTTTCTGATCAGTGCGATCCGCCGCCGGGCTGTTCGCGCCACCTGCTGAATTCAGGTGCCCGACCACCTTTGCCCCTGATCCCCTAACGGAGTGCTAAAGCGCCCAAGCGAGAAAATTCGGATTTGAATCAAACCCGTCGCTATGCCCGTTTTTCCAGCTTCGCATGGTGACGCACGGTGTATCCGTTGCGCTGGCCGTCAGCGCCATAGGTGCTGAACTCCTGCCGCACGCGACGCAATTCAGCCATGTGGCTGGCGACGGCGCGAATCCCCTCTGCCGCGCTGTTCAGCAGAGCCTGATTGCGTTCCACTTTTTCTTGCAGGCGAATCAACTCGGCACTGTCAAAAACCCGAAGCTCATTGATCGACCCGATAAGCTTTTCCTTTTCCGGCGCCATGTGATTCAGCCAGTCCAGGTCACCATCCACAAGCGCGTTACGCTCAAGGTCTAGTACTTCTTCCAAGGACTTGATCAGATCGGCATCAGTTTTGTTCGGCATTGGTTTTCTCCATCATTGACTGGATCAAAATTTCGGACAGGCCGACGCCACCGGATTCGGCCAGGGCGCGCGCCTGATGCTGCACAAGGAAAGAGGAAAACTGGTCTTCCCCTGCGCCACCGCCGAAGGATTGGCGCGCTTTGCCCATTCCGGTCGCCTTGAGCATTTCTGCGAGAAACGCCGCCTCCAACTCGACGGCGGCGGCCTGAACTTTCTGGGATGTTGTCGGCGGTTGCGGGGCGGGTAGGGTCGCAGAAACCTTCATTGCTTTCTCCGAGATTTGCATCGAACTTTCTCGATCAAAGGCGAAAGCGGTTAAAATAAACGTAACTTCCTGCGGGCAGATTTTCGGTTACACAAAAGGAGCCGGAGCAAAATGCCCAACCCTCTTTCAGCGGCGATGTCCTCACCAACCGCCGCCACGAAACCAGATGCCACCCCGCATGAGGCACGCGAATCCAAAGGCGGCATGTCCTTTCAAACGGTGATGGATCAGGACATCGGCCCGCAGTCCGGTGACGCTGAATCGGCTGACATTCTGGTTCAGGATCCGGATGCGGCGGCAGAGCTGGAGATCATCTCGGAAGAGAATCAGGCCACAGACATTGCTGTTGCTGCGAATGACCGGCCCCCTGTCGAAACACACCCTGTTGCAACGGAGGTCGTTCCAATTCCGGTTTTGGAATCGCCTCCAAAAGAGCCCACTTTCACACCTCCGGTCGCCACGGCTGATGCTGAATCGACCGGGGACAAGCAACCGGATTTCCCGGGGGTAGAAACCCTGCGAACAACCGAAAACCCAGTGCAGCGTTCGGTACCGCCGGCCTTTCAGGCTTTGGTCTCAGGAGCCGACCAACCGAGGCGGCCACATGAAAACGTCCTTAAACCGCAGAGCCTGCCGACGGGTCCGATCATTGCGGACTCTCACTCAAGAGAGACGCCGTTTCTGTCGGCAATTGCAGACCCGGTTCGGAATGTACTGCAGGCGCCGCTCACTCCCGGACCGATGCCGAAACATCCAAATACACCCGATCGCGCGCGGTCTTTAGTGCAAACGCAGCTTCTGGCATCCGACACAACCAGCATTCAGGCCACAACGCAGCCGGTTCCCGAGATCGAGGACATACAGGCCGCCAGAGAGGCCCCGACTTTATCAGTCACACGCGATTCGGGGCCAGCGGTTCAGGCGATGACAGCCACCGCCCGCGCGGAAACAGCGCGCGCCATCGCATCTCAGATGGCAACCGCCATCAACGTAAGGCCGCATTCCGGGGCAATCGAGGTTGCGCTGAACCCCGAGGAACTGGGGCGCGTTTCGATCGTTTTGAATGGCCGCGACGAAGGCCTGCACCTGACGATCACTGCGGAACGCCCCGAGACGCTGGACATGATGCGGCGCCACCTCTCGGTTCTTGAGGGCGAATTCCGGAATTTCGGTATGGGCAACCTGTCCTTTGATCTGGGTACATCTGCCGATGCGCAGCACGATGATTCTGACGGTGGTGCGGGCACCGAGCTCTCGGCCCCTCAACCTGAGCACGTCGCCGAAGTCGGCCCGGCACGCCCACACATCGCCCCCGACGGGCGGATCGATATGAGGCTTTAACCATGATCACCCCAACGCAATCGACGACACAGACCAACACGCCCGCGCAGACGGCATCCAATTCACAAGCTGCATCCGTGGCATCCGACTTTGATACGTTCCTGTTGCTGATGACCACCCAGGCGCAGAATCAGGACCCGCTGGAGCCGATGGATTCCAGCGAATATGCGTCGCAGCTTGCACAGTTTTCGATGGTCGAGCAGCAGGTGCAAACCAACGACGCGCTCTCAGAGTTGGTGCTGTCGCTAGGCGGCATCAAGCTGGAGGAGTTGGCCAATTGGGTCGGTGTGAACGTCCGGACCACTGCGGCGTTTCACTTCGACGGTGAACCTGTGGCCCTGTCCGCGCAATCTGCAGAGGCGGCTGATGGCGCGGTCATGGTCATCCGTGACAGCAACGGCACCGAGATTGAGCGGATTTCCGTACCAGTAACACAAACCGACTATACCTGGGCTGGCACAAAGAGTGACGGCAACCCCTTGCCGACGGGCAGCTATACGGCAACACTGGAAAGCTATGACGGGGATGAATTGCTGTCGACCCAACCCGTCGCAGCCTACAATCAGGTGGTTGAGGCACAGGTCGGGGACGATACTGTCTTGCTGACGCTGGAAAGCGGTCAGGTGGTACCGGTGGGAATGGTGACAGCAGTCCGAACCGGAACTTGATCTGCAGGGCGCGACAGGCCACACCTGTGCAACTACGACTCGCTTTTGTACCGGTGACCCCTCTGTCTGACCCAATTACCCCTCCGTTGGATCTTGTTGATGACCTGCGCGTTCAGGGCCTGGTTGCAGCGGATGCGCAGTTTCAGACATTGTATGGCGGGCGCACCAACCAGGTCTGGAAGGTACTGGAAGAAAACGGTGGTAAGGTGCTGAAACTGTATCGCGCCGGACCGCGCAACCCGCTGTTCCGCAACGATGCCGAGCTGGAGGCGCTGTGCTTGACCGCCTTGGAGCCCACCGGTTTTGTTCCGCGCCTGCGCTCGGCCGGTCAACATAATCATGGCCGATGGGTGTTCTACGATCACGCGCCGGGCTCACCCTGGCGCGAGGGGTCGGCTGAGGTAGGGGAGTTGTTGCGCAAGCTCCATACGCTCGACCTGCACGTTCAGGCGCCGAAAGGCTGTAATGGCACCGCGGATTTGGCGCGGCACGGGCAGAGTATTCTTGGTGGGTGCATTTCGAAGACGCGGGTTCTTTTAGAAGAGTTAAAGCCCAAGGAGCGGGTACCGCCTACCGCACGCACGTGCCTGATTCACGGTGACCCCGTGGCCGGGAATATTCTAACCGCACCTTCCGGTCTGACACTTATCGACTGGCAATGCCCAGCGCAGGGTGACCCGTGTGAGGACCTGGCTTTGTTCTTGTCCCCGGCGATGCAGTATCTGTACCGGGGCGCGGCTCTGACTCAGGCGGAAGAGCGGCGGTTCCTGTCTGCCTATGGCCATACAGATACAGTGGATCGGTATCAACGGCTTCGCCGCTGGTTCGCGTGGCGCATGGCCGCCTATTGCCTGTGGCGCATCGAAAACGGTGCGGGCGATTATGAGAAAGGGTTAGAGCTGGAGCTGGCAACGCTCTAACCGTCACCAATCTGCAAGCGCCATCACCGCATAGGCTGGTGGCAGCAACGCACGACGCCAGCGCCCCAGCGGAAACCGTTGCGGCGCACGTGCAATAGGCTCCGGGAGTTCGGCACCCTGCTCCAATACCATCTGGGCCAGCGCACGCCCGCAATAGGTGCCCATCGCCACCCCGTTTCCATGATAGGCAAATCCGACGAACAGCCCCGGCTGGCCGTCCACAGGCCCGACATAAGGCGTTAGACCCCGCGAGAGGCAGACCATGCCTGACCACATATGGGTTACGTCAACACCCGACCAACCCAGAAACATCTTCCTGAAATTCCTTATGACCTTGCGCCTGATGGCAGCTTCTGCCCGCGGTGATGACAGCAATCCTCCGCGCATTCCGAACAGAAACCTTCGGTCGGGCATCAGGCGGAAATAGTGCAGCAGTTGGCGTGTGTCATAGGCCATCTGGTACGAGGTCCAGCCCTGCGCCTGCAATTCGGCCTCGGACAAGGGACGGGTCACCAGTACAGTGGACTGCGCAGGCATGTACCGGCCTGCCATCCAAGATGGGATGTCCTCGCTGGAGTAACCGTTGGTGCAGATCAGCACGTTCCGTGCCCTGATCCGGCCTGAATCGGTCTGAACCTCGAAGCCGGATTTCGTTTTACGGACGGTTTGCGCGGCGCTTTGTTGGAACAGATCAGCGCCGCGCAATCGTGCCGCCTGCGCCAATCCGAAGAGGTACTTTCTGGGGTTCAGCGCAAATCCGACAGGGTTGGTGTAGCCGCCGTGGAACTTGCCGCCAAAGCCAAGCCCCGGCAGATCACCCGGTTCATGTAGCGTGCCGGACGCCTCAGCCTGCCGTCGCAGCTTGTCCATCGCGCGTGGGGTATGGGCCAGTTGGGTCTCACCCCGTGAATGCACCTCGGCGTCGATGCAATGCGTCCCAAGCAGGTCGGTGACCAGGTGAACAGCGTCTGCTTCGGCCTGGGCATAGTTGCTTGTGGCAGTCTCTCCAAACTGGCGGATCATCGCGTGACGGCTCAGCTTTGATCCGCCCAGACAACAGAACCCACCATTGCGCCCGGATGCGCCCCAGCCCGGTGTTTTGGCCTCAAGTACGGCAACCGACACTCCGGCCTCGGCGAGATGCAGCGCCGCCGAGAGGCCGGTGAAGCCGCCGCCGACAATAGCAACATCCGCATTCAGATCGCCCTGCAGGACCGGCCATTCGGGGCGGGCAATCGTTTCATCCCACCAGCAGTTGGTCCGGGGGCCGGGACCGTAGGTATAGTCGGGAAACAGCCGTTTCATTCAGTGCGCGCTGCGGCCATTTCATCCTGCTTTTGCCGCACCATCGCCCGTTTCGTGATCAACGACGCGGTGATGACCCCCACCGTCACAATCCCGATCATGATCGTGGACAGCGCATTGATCTCGGGGCTTACGCCCAGACGCACGGCCGAGAAGATCTTGATCGGCAAGGTCGTCGCAGACGGCCCCGATGTGAAGGAGGCAATCACCAGATCGTCCAGCGACAGGGTAAAGGCCAGCAACCAGCCCGAGATCACCGCAGGGGCGATGATCGGCAAGGTCACCAGACGAAACGCCTGCGCAGGCGAGCAGCCCAGATCCAACGCGGCCTCTTCCAGCGATTGATCGAATGTCACTAGACGCGAGGAGACGACCACGGAAACGAAACACATCGAAAAGGTCGTATGCGCCAGAACGATGGTCAGGATGCCCCGGTCCAACCCGATGCCGATGAACAGCAGCAGCAGCGACAGGCCGGTGATCACCTCGGGCATCACCAGCGGCGCGTAGATCATGCCGGAAAACAGCGTGCGGCCAAAGAACCGACCGCCGCGCACCAGCACATAAGCCGCCGCGGTACCCAGAATGGTGGCCAGCGTCGATGAGAACACCGCAACACGTACGGTTACCCAAGCGGCGTCCAGAAACGCTTCGTTCTGCACGACCGATGCATACCATTTGGTCGAAAACCCAGCCCAGACCGTCACCAGTTTGCTTTCGTTGAAGCTGAAGATGATCAGGATGATCATCGGGATATAAAGGAATGCAAACCCCAGGGTCAGCGAAACCGTGTTGAACCAACTCATCCTGTTCATCGGTCTACCTCCGCCTGTTTCTGCTGGTTGCGCTGAAACAGCACGATCGGGATCACAAGGATCAGCAGCAACACCACCGCCACTGCACTGGCGACCGGCCAGTCACGATTCGAGAAGAACTCCTCCCACAGCACTTTGCCGATCATCAATGTGCCCGAGCCGCCCAGCAGCGACGGGATCACGAACTCGCCTATCACCGGGATCATCACCAGAAAACACCCGGCGATGATACCGGGGCGCGACAGTGGGATGGTCACCAGCCAGAAGGCTTGCAGGCGGGAACAACCCAGATCCTCGGCGGCCTCGATCAGGGATTCATCCATCCGTTCCAGAGACGAATAGATCGGCAGGATCATAAAGGGCAGATAAGTGTAGACGATGCCGATATAGACAGCCGTATTGGTGTTCAGAATGGTCAGCGGAGTTGAGATGATACCCGTCCACAGCAGCAACTGGTTCAGGTAGCCTTCGTTCGACAGGATACCCATCCACGCATAAACCCGGATCAGGAACGAGGTCCAGAAAGGCAGGATTACCAGCATCATCAGCGAAGGGCGCCATTCTGCGGGCGCGCGGGCCATACCATAGGCGATGGGATAGCCCACCAGCAGCGTCAGAAAAGTAGAAATGACCGCGATTTTGACGCTGGAGAGATAGGCCTTCCAATACAGATCATCTTCGGTCAGCCAGACGAAATTCTCAAAGTCCAACTGGCTGAAGAAATCCTTGATCCCGGCCCAACCCTGCGACAGGTCCAGCGTCGGCGTGTAAGGCGGGATCGCCAGTTCGGTATCCGACAGCGAGATTTTCAGGACAATGAAAAACGGCACCAGAAACAGCGCCAGCAGCCAGACATACGGAACGGCAATCAGAAACGCGCGGCGCATCAGCTTGCCAGCAAAACCGCGGCGGTTGCTGTCCAGGACAGCCAAACCGGGTCTTCCCATGTAAACGACCGGCGCGAGATACGGCGAGTGTTGGCCGTCTGCGCCTTGATAATCGTGCCGTTCGGCAGTTCAACGTGATAGGTGGAGAGATTGCCCAGATAGGCGATGTCGTGCACCTTGCCCTGCACCGCATTGATCGCATCCGCCGGGCGGTCTGCCGAGATCGTCACCTTTTCAGGCCGGATCGCAAGGTGACAGGTCTGTCCCTGCGAAAACCCGTTGGCCGAGGTCGCCGTCAAGGGCGACTGCCCCTCGGCCCAGTCGATCTGATAGGTATCTTCGCCATTGGCCGAGGCCCGGCCTTCGATGATGTTCACATCGCCGATAAAATCCGCGACATAGACCGAGTTCGGGTTCTCATAGATGCGATCCGGCGTTGCCACCTGCATCAGCCTGCCCTGATCCATCACCGCAACGCGGCTGGCGACCGTCATCGCCTCTTCCTGATCGTGGGTCACGATCACAAAGGTGGTGCCGGTCTTTTCCTGAATATCCATCAGTTCGAACTGAGTGTCCTGCCGCAATTTCTTGTCCAGCGCGCCCAGCGGTTCGTCCAGCAGCAGCAGCTTGGGCGCCTTGGCCAGAGACCGCGCCAGCGCCACCCGCTGACGTTGCCCGCCCGAGATCTGGTGCGGCTTGCGGCGTGCGAATTGCTCCAACCGGGTCAGGCGCAGCATCTCTTCGACTCGATCCTCAAGGTCATGCTTGGGCATGTTGTCTCGGCGCAGGCCAAAAGCGATGTTGTCCCAAATGCTGAGATGCGGAAACAACGCATAAGACTGGAACATCATGTTCACCGCCCGCTTGTTCGGCGGGATCGGGTCGATGTCCTTCCCACCCAGCATTATGTGCCCCTCGGTGGGTTTTTCGAACCCAGCCAGCATCCGCATCATCGTGGTCTTGCCGCAGCCCGATGGCCCCAGCAAGGCAAAGAATTCTTTTTCGAAGATATCCAGAGACAGGTTGTCGATGGCCGTGAAGTCGCCGAACCGTTTCGTGACATTCTGGAACTGGATCAAAGGTTTCGCCTGTGGGTCATTCCACGGCGCAAAGACGTCAGAGTTCAAAACGGCCCCCGTTCGACATTCTGTAAAAGGATGCAAGGCGGCCAGGCCGCCTTGCGCAAAACCGGATCAGGTGCCCGATTTGATCTTGGTCCACATGCGCGTCACGACGCGCTGAACTTTCTGAGGGTAAGGCCCTTTGACATAGGTGTTATCCATAGCTTCAGGAGAGGGGTAAATCGCCGGATCACCGATCACGTCTTCCGCCAGAAATTCCTGAGAAGCCTTGTTACCATTGGCGTAGTACACATAATTCGACGCGGCGGCCATGTTCTGAGCATCAAGCATAAAGTCTATGAACTTGTGCGCACCATCCGGGTTGGGGGCATCGACCGGCACAGCCATTTGGTCGAACCACATCTGCGATCCTTCCTTGAACGCGTTGTAGGCAATATCAACACCGTTTTCAGCCTCTGCAGCCCGGTCGCGCGCTTGCAGAACATCGCCCGAGAAACCAACGGCAACACAAATGTCGCCATTCGCCAACGCGTTGATATATTCTGAACTGTGGAACTTCGTTACGTAGGGACGAACGGCTGCAAAAACCTCTTCGGCCTTTGCGATATCGTCCTTCTCTGACGAGTTCGGATCAACGCCCGCATAAATCATTGCGGCAGGCACCATCTCGTCGGGGGCATCCAGAAAATGCACGCCACAAGACGCGAGCTTTTCCATATTTTCCGGGTTAAAGATCAATTCCATCGAGTCCAGCGGTGCATCCTCGCCCAGAACTTCCTTGACCTTGTCGACATTGACGCCAAGTCCGGTCGTCCCCCACATGTAATTGACTGAATGCTTGTTGCCCGGGTCGAATTGCGCCACGCGCTCGGCAATGACATCCCACGCGTTTCCGATATTCGAAAGCTTGGCTTGATCCAGCTCCTGGTAGGCCCCGGCTTCGATCTGACGCCCCATAAAACTGCCGGTTGGCACCACGACGTCGTACCCTGATCCGCCAGCCAGTATTTTGGTCTCTAGAACCTCATTACTGTCATAGACGTCGTAGATCAGCGTCAGGCCGGTCTCTTCCTCGAACTTCTTCAGAAGGTCTTCATCAATATAGTCGGACCAGTTGTAAACGCGCACCTCTTCGGCGAAGGCCGCCGAAGTCCCCAATGCGATGACTGCGGTCATCGTCAGCGTTTTGATTGACATTTTTTTCTCCCTGAAAGTGTACGGGTATTTTCCCGTTTTTTTGGATTTGATCAAGTTTTGCGTTTTCCCCCGATCCCGCGTATGGTTTCAAAAGGTCAGGCATCTGGCAAGTCAGCATCATTGGAAACAGGGCAAACTAATTGGATTTGATCAAAAATAAAGCGTCGAGCTCCAAAACAGAGGCCGAAAAACGGCCCGCGCATGAGCAGGTGTATCAAACCCTCAAGGCTCAGATCATGTTCGGTGAATTGGTACCCGGACAGCCCGTCACGATTCAGGGGCTGACTGATTCTCTGGAGGTTGGCATGACCCCCGTTCGCGAGGCGATCCGCCGCCTGATTTCCGACGGTGCACTGGTGTTTCAGGGCAACCGACGGGTCAGTGTCCCGCTGTTGTCCGCGGGTGATGTCGAGCAGATGATTTTCGCTAGACTGTCAATAGAATCAGAGCTTTCCAAACGCGCGACCGTGAATATGAGCGGCGCCGATATCGACCATCTGGAGCATATCGACCGGCGGCTGGACCGCATGATCGCGGATGGAGATGTCAGCGGCTATTTGCATCTGAACCACACTTTCCACGAGACGCTTTATTCCTTTGCGGATGCTCCGATTCTACGTGACTTGGCCGAACGGCTCTGGCTCAGATTCGGGCCGTCTCTGCGCGTGGTTTGCGGACGGTTTGGCACTCAAAGCTTACCGGACCGGCATAAGGACATCATCGCCGCCCTGCGCGCCAAAGATGTCGACGGGGCGGCAAAAGCCACCGCTCAGGACATCGAACAGGGGATGGAGCTGATGGCGGACTCCCTGACCGACGGCTAGACACAGTCGATTCGATTGACAGGAAAAAATTTGATCATATTGTGAATGGTAACCGCTTTTGCAGGAGATTTCCGGATGTCCACCATCACCAATCACATGCCCACCGCTGAGTTGCAGGCGCTGGATGCCGCCCACCACATACACCCGTTTTCGGCCAATGGGTCGCTTGGCCGAGAAGGCGCGCGCGTCATCACCCGCGCCAATGGCGTCTATCTGACCGACAGCGAGGGCGAAGAGATTCTGGACGCCATGGCTGGCCTTTGGTGCGTCAATATCGGCTATGGTCGGGATGAGCTGGCCGAGGTCGCCGCCCGCCAAATGCGTGAACTGCCGTACTATAACACCTTCTTCAAAACGACCCACGTGCCAGCCATTGCGCTGGCCAGGAAACTGGCCGAACTGGCACCGGGCGATTTGAACCATGTGTTCTTTGCTGCGGGCGGATCAGAGGCAAACGACACCAATATCCGTTTGGTGCGCACCTATTGGGCCGAGAAAGGCCAACCCGACAAGAACATCATCATCAGCCGCAAGAATGCCTATCACGGCTCGTCCGTGGGCTCGGCCTCGTTGGGCGGTATGGCCGGGATGCACGCGCAAGGCGGCATTCCGATCCCGAACATCCATCACATCAACCAGCCGAACTGGTGGGCCGAGGGCGGCGACATGACGCCCGAGGATTTCGGTCTGGCCCGCGCGCGTGAGCTGGAAGAGGCCATTCTGGAGCTGGGCGAGGATCGCGTCGCTGCCTTCATCGCCGAACCCGTTCAGGGCGCGGGCGGTGTGATCGTGGCACCCGACACCTACTGGCCCGAGGTTCAGCGCATCTGCGACAAATACAATATTCTGCTGATCGCCGATGAGGTGATCTGCGGCTTTGGCCGCACCGGCAACTGGTTCGGTTCGCAAACCGTTGGGATCAAACCGCATATCATGACCATCGCCAAAGGGCTCAGCTCGGGCTATGCGCCCATCGGTGGGTCCATCGTCAACGACGAGATTGCCGAAGTTATCGGCGGCACCGAGTTCAACCACGGCTACACCTATTCCGGCCACCCCGTCGCCGCCGCCGTGGCGCTGGAAAACCTGCGTATCCTCGAAGAAGAAAAAATCGTCGATCACGTCCGCGACGTGGCCGCGCCCTATCTGAAAGAGAAGTGGGAGGCGCTGGTCGATCACCCGCTGGTGGGTGAGGCCAAGATTGTCGGCATGATGGCCTCGATCGCACTGACGCCGGACAAGGTCAGCCGTGCCAAGTTCGCGTCCGAGCCCGGCACCATCGGCTATATCTGCCGCGACCGTTGCTTTGCCAACAACCTGATCATGCGCCATGTGGGCGACCGGATGATCATCTCACCGCCGCTGGTTCTGACGCCTGCGGATATCGACGAGATGTTCGTGCGTATCCGCAAGTCGCTGGACGAGGCGCAGGCCGAGATCATCGCCCAAGGGCTGATGAAGGCGGCGGCATAAGAAAACGTAAGGACCGCCTGATGACACCGGCTTTTTTGCCGGTGTCCTTCGGGTTCACTTTTTCGGCAGGTACCGGTTTACCGCGTTTCATAGCTCCGGCTCCAACTGTCTTCGTACTCTCCCAAAACTCTGGACAAATCCAGCAAGGACGCAAAAAGCCTTGCGTAAACGTCCCTCGACATAAGAGGTTCCTTTTCGTCGAGAAGCTGTACCAGTTGGACCACGTTGGTCGCGAAGACATCGTAGACTTCTTTGTCTGCGGATGTTGGGTCTAGGGTCCAGATGCTGCGATCATCGTAATATTGTGCTGGCTTCGGTTCGTCATCAATCATGGAGCGGCCTCATCAATTTGAAGCACACTTGGGACCGGTAAGAACCGACACAATATCCGTGGCAGGAAGTAACAAGAGATTGGCCAACTCGACCAACCTTCTGCAACTAATACGCCGGAACGTTGTCAAAGGTCAGGGTCTTTGCTGCGTCCTTACCGCAACCGCTCCAACAGTCTGAGACTCGCATATCCATCCGGCAACAACCCCTGTGCCAGTTGATAAGCCCGCACCGCGTCGGTCGTATTTGGCCCGGTACGCCCGTCGATGCCCTGCGTATCGAACCCGGCCTCGGTCAGGCGGGATTGCAGTTCCTTTTTCTCGGAAAAGCTCAGCGCCCGGTCGCTGCGGGGCCAGTCGGCCTGAAACGGGTTGCGTCCGGCCAGACGGTCGGACAGATGGCCGATGCCGATCACATAAGCGTCGGCGCCGTTGTAGGTCTCGATCACCCCGAAATTGTCGAAGATCATCAGCGCCACACCCTGCCCTCCAGCGGGCAAAAGGATGGCGGCTTGCCCGTGATCCGGGACCGGGTTGCCGTCGCGCCCGACCACCCCACGCGCGGCCCAGTCAGATGGCATCTGGGTGTAGTCCCGTTTGGCGATGGCATAGTCGAACCCTTCGGGCAGGTGCACCTCAACCCCCCAGGGTTGCCCCTTGGTCCAGCCGTGCCGCGCCAGATAGGCGGCGGCCGAGGCCAGCGCGTCGGTGGGGTCATCCGACCAGATATCCCGCCGCCCGTCGCCGTCAAAATCCACCGCGTGATCCAGGTATGAGGTCGGCATGAACTGCGTGTGCCCCATCGCACCCGCCCAACTGCCAACCATATCACCGGGGCTGACATCCCCGGCCTGAATGATCTGCAACGCAGCAATCAGCTGGGTTTCAAAGAACTGCGACCGCCGCGCGTCAAAGGCCAGCGTCGCCAGTGATCGGATGGTATGGTCACTGCCCCGGAACGTGCCGAACGCGGTCTCAAGGCCCCAGATCGCGGTGACCACCTCTTTCTCGACGCCATATTGCGCCTCGATCCGGGTCAGGATTGCGTGGTGACGCTCAAGCCCTGCCCGGCCGTTGGAGACGCGCGTATCCGAGACGGCAGAATCCAGATACTCCCAGATCGGTTTCGAGAATTCAGCCTGATCGCGGTCGCGTTCGATGATCTTCTTGTCATAGGTCAGCCCGGCCAGCGCCCGATCCAGCGTTGCGGCGGAGATGTCCTGTTCAAGCGCCCGTTCCCGAAACGCCCCCAGCCACGCCTGAAACCGCGCGTTTCCTTCGGTTGACACCCGATACTCCATCGCTGAGGGCCGCAGAACCGGTCGTAACGATACTGTCAGATCGGCCGAGGCCAGCTGAAAGGTCTGAGACCCATCCGCCGAATTGAGGGATTCCGCCTGCACAATGGATGCCCATAATGCAGCGGCAATGACGCCACTTGTGCATTTACGCATTCCGAAATTCCTGATTACTGCTCGGGGCCAGAATAGCGCAAAACGCGGGATTCACAAAGTACTCAGGCCGAAACTTCTGACGTGTCGGATCAAACGGGATAAGCTGCTGAGATGAAGCCATTTGATGACCCAAAAGTAGCCGCTGCTTACGAAGCGCTGCCAAAAAAGGCCCGCGCTGGTGCGCTGGTCCTGCGCGAGTTGATCTTTGAGACGGCCGAGTCCCACCCCCGTGCGCAGCCTCTGGAAGAAGCGCTGCGCTGGGGGCAACCCGCCTATCTGGCGCCAAAAGGATCGACGATCCGGGTCGGAACGCATAAGGCCGCGTCTTTTGCACTGTTCGTGCACTGCCAAAGCCGGTTGATGGGTGATTTCACCTCGGCCTTTCCTGGTGTGGATCGGCTGGATGGCAACAGGGCCGTTCTATTCGACGAACCCGCGCAGATCGACCCGACCCGCCACGGCTGGCTGATTGCGCGTGCGCTGACCTATCACCTCTGACGGCGTTTGCGTTCGACCTTGCGTTTAATCTTGTCTTTCTTGCGCTTGGTGCTGACCGCCTTGCGTCGTGTCGGCCGCCCTTTCGGGCCACGACCGCGCGGCAAAGCCTGATCATCGATGGACAGCAATTCCAGTTCCAGCCCGCCGGTGACGGGTTTCGCCTCAGTCAGGCGCACGGTGACGCGCTGGCCGATGGCAATGATTAGCCCGGTGTCCGAACCCATCAGGGTCCCGGCCTCGCGGTCAAAGTGGAAAAACTCGCGCCCCAGCGATCGCACGGGCACCAACCCATCCGCGCCGGTCTCATCCATCTTCACGAAAGCCCCGAACCGGGCGATACCGCTGATACGGCCCGAGAACTCATTGCCCACCCGCTCGCTGAGATAGGCGGCCAGATAGCGATCGGTCGTGTCGCGTTCCGCCATCATCGAACGGCGTTCCGTGTCCGAGATATGGGTGGCGGTTTCATCGAGCCGCGCGATTTCGTCCTCGGTCAGCCCGTCTTCACCCCAGCCATGCGCCGAGATTAGCGCCCGGTGCACGATCAGGTCGGCATAACGCCGGATGGGCGAGGTGAAATGCGCATAGTTCCGCAGCGCCAGCCCGAAATGGCCGAAATTCTCGGGGTTATAATAGGCCTGCGCCATCGACCGCAGCGTGCTGAGGTTGATCAGTTCGGCGTCTTCGGTCCCGGCGGCAGCGTTAAGCAGCGCGTTCAGATGACGGGTCTGCAGCACCTGCCCTTTGGCAAGATTCAGCCCCGCTGCTTGCGCCGTTTCCCGCAGGCTTTCCAGTTTCTCGGGCGCGGGTTCCTCGTGCACGCGGAACAGCAGCGGGCGGCGTTTGGCGATCAGGGTTTCGGCAGCGGCGACATTGGCGAGGATCATGAACTC
Organism: Ruegeria sp. AD11(2025); assembly: GCF_056542405.1. NCBI lineage: Bacteria > Pseudomonadati > Pseudomonadota > Alphaproteobacteria > Rhodobacterales > Roseobacteraceae > Ruegeria > Ruegeria sp. AD11(2025). Next base: position 94,384 of record NZ_JBQFZU010000013.1, read on the forward strand.
TTCGATCAGCTTGTGCGCATCCAGACGCTCGCGAAAAGCCACACTTTCGACCTCTCCTGATTCGCTGAGGACGATCTTGCGTTCCGGCAGGTCCAGCTCCAGCGGCTGCCGCACGGCGCGGGCCTTCTTCAGCGCAGCGTAAGCGGCGTAGAGCGGTTTCAGCACCGGCTCCAACAACGGCCCAGTGCGGTCGTTCGGGTTGCCATCGATGGCCTCCTGCACCTCGGCGTAATGCAGCGACGCGGCAGAGCGCATCAGGCCACGAACGAAACGGTGGCCGATCTTGTTGCCCTCAGCATCGATCTGCATCCGAACGGCGATACAGGCACGCGGAACGCCCTCGTGCAGAGAACACAGATCACCCGACAGACGGTCGGGCAGCATCGGCACCACGCGGTCGGGGAAATAGCTGGAGTTGCCGCGCTTGCGTGCCTCACGATCCAGCGCGGTGCCGGGCTGCACATAGGCAGCAACGTCGGCAATCGCGACCCAGACCACGTGACCGCCGGGGTTTTTCGGATCGTCATCGGCATGGGCGTAGCAGGCGTCGTCATGATCCCGCGCATCCGAGGGGTCGATGGTGAGCAGCGGCATGTCCCGCAGATCTTCGCGGCCCTTCAGGCCAGCAGGTTTGGCCTTGTCGGCCTCGGCAATCACCTTGTCGGGGAAATCGTCCGGGATGCCATGTTGATGGATGGCGATCAGGGACACGGCCTTCGGCGCAGACGGGTCGCCCAGACGTTCCACGATCCGTGCGCGGGGCAGGCCCATGCGGTTCTTGGGTCCGGCCTGTTCGGCCTCGACCAATTCGCCGTCTTTCGCGCCCAGAACCGCGCCGTCCTGGACCAGCCATTCGGTCTGGCCGTTCTTGTCGATAGGCACGATCCGCCCGCCCTCGGCCCCTTTGCGGAAAATGCCGACGATCTTGCGCGGGTTGGTCCCGATGCGGCGGATCAGGCGGGCCTCGTAATTGTGGTCTTCCTCATGCACCACGGTCAGGCGGGCCAAGATTCGGTCACCCTCGCCCAGCGCCGGGTCGCTGGCACGGGTGATGATCAGAACGATGGGCTCGACCCCTTCGCCATGCCATTCCAGCGGACGGGCAAACAGATCGCCATCGGCATTCGGAGCCTTCACCTGTAACACGCTGACCGGCGGCAGACGATCCGGGTCGCGATAGCTGCGCTTGCGCTTTTCCAGATGTCCTTCGGCCTCAAGCTCTTTGAGGATTCGTTTCAGGTCGATCCGGTCCGCGCCCTTGATGCCAAAGGCCTTGGCGATATCGCGTTTCGAGGTCAGGGTGGGGTTCGCCGAGATCCAGTCGAGGACCTCTTGCTTGGTGGGGATGCGAGTCATGATTCCGGCCTAGCACGGGGATGCGACCGCGTCATGACTAAAAAGGGTCAGGGCTTCAGATCGGCCAGCGTGTCGACATCGCGCAACTGATCCAGCAAGGCCACGCGCGTGCCGGTGACAGAGGCCAGCGTGTCCGCCAGGGCGTGTTCGGTTGACCAACGAACATCGCGGAACAGGCCCAGCGGCAGCGCACTGTATCGTTGCGCACCGACCAGCCAGTACCCTCCGTCCGGTGCAGGGCCGAAGACCATCTGGTCTTGACCAAGCGCCTTGAACGCCCGTGCGATGTGCCCGCGTGTGATGCCGGGAATATCCGCGCCGATCAGGCAAACGGGTCCTTTCGGCATTCCGCGCAGCATCCGACCCATCCGGTGACCCAGATCCCCCCGCCCTTGTGCCGCGCGCGGCAGATCAGCAGGCCAGATGCGGCTGGTCAGCCCTTCGCGATCCGGGGACACCGCCAGCACGATCTGCCAGCGCGGGTCGCGAAGTCGCCGGATCAGCGACCGGGTCTGCTGCCGAAACCACCACGCCGCACCGACCATGCCGATATCGCGGCCCAGCCGGGTTTTTACCCGCCCGGGGCGTGGCTCTTTGACCATGATGACCAGAGTGCGCTGCATCACTCAGGCGAAATAGTCCCGCAGGATGCGCGTGTAGATCGCCTTTAGCTGATCGATATGCGCCACCTCAACGCATTCATCCACCTGATGCATCGTGCGGCCAACCAGGCCAAACTCGACCACCGGACAGTGGTTTTTCACAAACCGCGCATCCGAGGTGCCGCCCGTCGTGGACATCTCGGGCCGGGTACCGGTTTCCGCCTCGACCGCCTGCGCCACCAGATCGGACAGCGGGCCGGGCGGAGTCAGGAAGCTTTCGCCCGAGATTTTAATGCTTACTGCGACCTCGACGCCAAAGTCTTCGGCCACGGTTTGCGCCTCGGTGCGCAGCCATTCGCTGAGGCTTGCCCCTGAGTGCAGATCGTTGAAACGAATATTCACCGCCCCACTGCTTTGCGCCGGGATCACGTTGGTCGCTTCGTTGCCCGTGTCGATATTCACAACCGCCAGCGTCGAGGCGTCGAAATGGTCCGAACCGCGATCCAACTCGTGACTGGCCAGCCGGTCCATCAGCCGCGCTATCGCGGGCACAGGGTTTCTTGCCCGGTGTGGATAGGCCGAATGGCCCTGCACGCCGGTCACGGTGAACCATGCGGTCATCGAACCTCGGCGGCCGATCTTCATCATCTCACCCATCGTGTTTGGGCAGGTCGGTTCGCCCACCAGACAGACCGACATCCGTTCACCGGATTCAGTCATATAGTCCAACAGTGCTGTGGTGCCGTCCAACGCATCGGCCTCTTCATCGCCGGTGATGGTCAGGATAACGGCGCCATCGGGCGGCGTTTCGCGCACGAAATCCACCGCTGCTGCTGCAAAGGCCGCCACGCCGGATTTCATGTCGGTGGTCCCGCGCCCATACATCAAGCCGTTGCGGATCTCGGCACCAAAGGGCGGCATGGTCCACGCGGCCTCGTCCCCGACGGGCACAACATCGGTGTGACCGTTGAAGCCAAAGCTGCGCCCGTGGCCTTTTTCGCCCCAGCGGGCAAACAGGTTGCTGATGCCTCCGCGGTCCACGCGGGTGCAGTCGAACCCCGCATCGGACAGAAGTTGTTCCAAAAGAACCAGGGCGCCGCCTTCCTCGGGTGTGACCGATGGGCAACGGGTCAGGGCCGCTGTCAATTCTACCGGATCAGTCATGGCGGAGCCCCTCTGGTTCGTTTGCGCGCACAGATTCAACGAATTGGGCCGATTGCCAACCCCTGCCCACGTAAATCTGATCGCTTTTTTGCAAGCGTTTCGCTTTGACACCCCAACAAAACACAGGACTTTACCCCGCGAATACCTTGCTGCACCGTTCAAATCTGCGTTAGAGCCCCGCGAAACAGGTGATTAGAAGATGATACGCGCGCTTTTCGCATTGGTCTGTATGACCTTTGCCGTTCTTGCACAGCAAAGCCAGGCACAGACCCTGAATGTCACCACGGTGACCCGCCCTCCGTTTTCCTATGCTGAAGACGGGGCGCAGACCGGGTTTTCCATGGACTTGCTTGAGGCGCTCGCCGAGTCGCTGAACTGGGAGTATTCGGTCAACCGTGTCGGGTCGTTCGGCGAGATGCTGGGCGCGGTGCAGAACGGATCCGCTGATCTGGCCATCGCCAATATCTCGATCACCGCCGCGCGTGAGACGCAGATGGACTTCAGCCAGCCGATTTTCGAGGCCGGGTTGCAGATTATGGTCCCGTCCGAGGCAGCGCGCCAGCCGTCATTGCTGCATGCGCTGCTGTCGCGCGAATTGTTTATCGCCATCGGCCTGGCCTTCGCCCTCTTGTTGGGCGGTGGCATGTTGATGTGGACGTTCGAACGCCGCTCGCAGCCTTATTTCGACCGCAAGTTAAACGAAGCGTGGTTCCCCTCATTCTGGTGGGCGCTGAATCTTGTAGTGAATGGCGGCTTCGAGGAACGGATGCCCCGCACCCCGTTCGGCCGCCTGTTGGGCGTAATTTTGGTTGTCTCGTCCCTGTTCATCGTTTCGGTGTTCACGGCGCGCATCACCTCGGTCATGACGGTGGATGCAATCAGCGGCAGCGTTAATTCCGTCAACGATCTGTATGGCAAACAGGTCGGCACGATCACCGACTCGACCGCCGCCAGTTTCCTGAACCGTCGCGATATCGAGTTTGTCGGGTATTCCGGCCTTGATGAGATGCTGGCCGCCTTCGAGGACAAGGACTTGGACGCTGCGGTCTTTGACGCACCGATCCTGTCCTACTACGCCTCGCACGAAGGCCGCAGGATCGCCACAATGACTGGCGGCGTCTTCCTGCGTGAAAGCTATGGGATCGCGTTTCCGACCGGCTCACCCCTGGTCGAAGAAGTCAACCAGGCCCTGCTGTCGCTGCGCGAAGATGGCACTTATGACGAGATTTACCGCAAGTGGTTCGGGGCGCGGAACTAGGCCTGTTCCTCATCGCCAAAAAACGGCGTCATCTGCGCGACGACCACGGCGTTTTCATCCAAAGCCCGCTGCATCAACGCCCGTTCGTCGGGGTCGATGTCATGACCCTGCGCCTCGCGCTCGGCCAAGGTGCCATAGCCGGTGACATCCAGCGGCGCGGTATCGGCCTGTTTAAGTATGGCCACGGTTTCACGCACGGCCTCGGCCTCGTCCACTCCGCTGGCGAAACACATCAGCGCCGCCCCGGTCGCGCCTTCGGGCAGGCCGTCGCCGTCCTTGCGGCCGATCTGCACAAGCAGGGTATAAACCTGCTGACGAGAGGGTTTCTTTTGCTTTTCCATGGTGGGGGCCATAGCCGTGCGCCCGCCTACGGTCAAGCGTTCGGGAATTGCAGGACCGCGACTTCGCCGTCATAGTGCGGTGACACATATCGCAAAGGATGCATCCATGCCCTATCCTGAATTCATCACCGACTTTCCGAGCCTCGACGTGCCTTTTCCCGAGGACGTGGTGCAATCAGCGGTGATCCGGTCGGATACGGGGCTGGTAGCCTTCTTCACCTTCCTGAAGGATTTCGAACTGCCCGCACATTCGCACAAGGCCCAATGGGGCACGGTGATTGAAGGTGAAGTGGAACTTATTATCGGGGATGAGACCAAAATCTACCGCCCCGGCGATAGCTATTCGATCCCGTCCGGTGTCGAACATGGCGGCAAGATCAAGGCCGGAACGCGGGTGATCGACGTATTCGAGGAACCCGACCGCTATCCGGTTAAAGCGTAAACAAAAAAGGCCGCAGCACGATGCCGCGGCCCCTGTTTGATCTGCGGTTCGATCAGTCGCGCAGCAGCTCGTTGATACCGGTTTTCGAACGGGTCTTTTCGTCCACCCGCTTCACGATCACGGCGCAGTACAGGCTGACATTGTTCTTGGACGGCATCGAGCCGGCAACGACCACCGAATAAGGCGGCACTTCGCCATACGTGACCTCACCGGTTTCGCGGTCGACGATCTTGGTCGATTTGCCAATGAACACGCCCATGCCCAGAACCGAGCCCTCACGGACGATACAGCCCTCGACCACTTCGGAGCGCGCGCCGATAAAGCAGTTGTCCTCGATGATGGTGGGGCCGGCCTGCATCGGCTCCAGCACGCCACCGATGCCAACTCCGCCGGACAGGTGAACGTTTTTGCCGATCTGCGCGCAAGAGCCGACGGTGGCCCATGTGTCAACCATGGTACCCTCGTCGACATAGGCGCCCAAGTTCACGAAAGACGGCATCAGCACCACGCCCGGCGCTATATAGGCCGACTTGCGAACCACGCAGTTCGGAACCGCGCGGAAACCGGCGGCTTGCCACTGGTTCTCGCCCCAACCGGCGAACTTGCTGTCCACCTTGTCCCACCAGCCGCCAGCCTGCGGGCCGCCGTTCTGGATTTCCATATCCTTGATGCGAAAGCCCAGCAGAACCGCTTTCTTGGCCCACTGGTTCACGTGCCAGTCACCGCTTTCCAGCTTTTCGGCCACACGCAGCGAACCACTGTCCAATGCGTTCAGCGTATCTTCGATCGCTTCTCGGGTCTCACCGGTGGTGGCGGGGGTAATGGTGTCGCGCGCCTCCCAGGCGGCTTCGATGGCGGCTTCCAGTTGCGCGTTGGACATGTGTGGGCTCCCTGCAGAATCTGTTCACGTTGGTGTTGCCTATACGCAAGCGAAGGACTGGCCGCAATGCGACGCTGAACGCGCGCTTTGCGGCTGTTTGCTGCGGTTTTATGCGCCCAGAGGGTCTGGAGAGATATTGCCGCCGCAGATCAGCACCGCCACCCGCTCGCCCGGTTCCGGCTGATAGGCCCCCGATAGCAGTGCCGCCAACGCCGTCGCACCTGCCGGTTCCACAAGGATTCGATGGGCTTGCCAAAGCAACTGCTGCGCCTCGGCAATGGCCTCATCCCTCACCAGAACCGAGGTCATCCCCTGCGCTAGACCGAAACAGATCGAGCCAATCCGCCGCGCGCCCAGCGCGTTGGCGGCAATGCCCGAGACGGTGACATCCACCGGCTTTCCTGCCTGCAAGGCCGCGTTCAGCGCGCAAGAGGCCTCTGGTTCGACCGCCACAACCTTGCGCGCGCCTTGAAACCAGCCCAGCGCCCCCGCGATCAATCCACCACCGCCGACAGCAATAAGAACCGTATCGGCCTTCAGTCCTTGCGCCTCCCATTCGGCAAAGCAGGTGCCCTGCCCGGCCACGGTGGCGGGTGCATCATAAGCGTGGATCTGCATCGCGCCGGTTGCCTCTTCGTGCTGCTGCGCGCAGGTCAGCGCGTTGGCATATTCACCGGACACCACGCTCAGATCAGCGCCAGTCTGTTGGATCAGGGCAATCTTGGACGGCCCCGCTATTTCCGGCACGAAGATTTTCGCCGGATAGCCCAAGGACCGCGCTGCGTAAGCCGCCGCCGCGCCATGGTTTCCGCCGGATGCAGCAACAACACCCGCCTCGGGCACATCAAGGCTGAGCAACGTATTGAACGCCCCGCGCGCCTTGAAACTGCCGGTATGCTGCAAGTGCTCCAGCTTCATTTCGACCGGATAGCCCAGCCCCAAAGCCTGACTTTCCACCACCGGAGTCACCTGCGCGTACCCGGCAATCCGGGCGGTTGCTTCCGAAATTTCACTCTTCCAATTCATTGTTGTTCTTCCGTGACTGGCGCTCTGGCCGCGAACCCTATAGCTGTTTGAAGAACACGCAAGCAGGGATAGATCACCTATGAGAGAAGACCGCCTGAGCCCCTTCCGCGACGCGCAGACCGACCGCTCGACCGCGAGTGAAGTTCCGGACACGCCGCAGACACGCTCACCCGCCTATCGCCTTGCCTTTGCGGATGACGATTTCCTGTGTCGGGATGAGCTGCGCCCGGTGCGCCTGCAGCTGGAACTGCTGAAACCCGAGATGATTATGACCGAGCGCGAGATCACCTCGACCATCGTCATGTTCGGCGGTGCGCGCATCCCCGAGCCGTCGCAGAAACACACCGCCCGAACCGAGACATTGGCCAACCTGTCGCAATACTATGACGAGGCGCGTGAGTTTGCGCGGCTGATGACCGAGAAATCTAATGAAACCGGTTGCCGTGAAAACGTCATCGTCACCGGCGGCGGCCCCGGTGTGATGGAGGCCGGGAACCGGGGTGCGCAGGATGCGGGTGGCTGTTCCATCGGCTTGAACATCGTGCTGCCGCATGAACAAGCGCCGAACCTTTATGTTACGCCCGATCTCAGCTTCAACTTCCATTATTTCGCAATCCGCAAGATGCATTTCCTGATGCGCGCCCGCGCCATCACCATCTTCCCCGGCGGGTTTGGTACAATGGATGAGCTGTTCGAATCCCTCACCCTGATCCAAACCGGCCGGATGGAGCGCGTGCCTTTCCTGCTGTTTGGTCGCGAATTCTGGGAAAAGGTTATCAACTGGGAGGCTCTGGCTGATGCGGGCACGATCTCGGACGAAGACCTCGACCTGTTCCGCTTTGTCGACACCGCGCAAGAGGCAGTCGACATCATCGAGAACTGGGAACCCGCCCCGCCTCGTGACGAAATCCCGGGGCGCTGAGCCATGGCCCCGAAGACCGGAGAAATGCTGCACCTGCGCGGCAACACGCTGAACGCGGGTGAGCCGCTGACCCTGCCGCTGACCCAAAGCAGTATGTACCACCTGCCGGGCGCAACGGCCGGTCTGCCCACGTACGGGCGCGTCGACAACCCCACATGGCAACATCTGGAACATGTGCTGGCCCACCTTGAGGACGCACCTTGTCTGACATTCCCGTCCGGCATGGGGGCGATCTCGGCGGCCTTGTTCGCAACACTGAAAGCGGGGTCGCGCCTGCTGATTCCCTCGGATGGGTACTACGTCACGCGGGTATTGGCCGACCGGTTTTTGTCCGGTCTGGGTGTTTCGGTTACAGAACGCCCGACAACCACCTTCACCGAAGGCGGGTTAGACGGGTTCGATGTGGTCTTTGTCGAGAGCCCCTCGAACCCCGGGTTGGACATGATAGACCTGCCTGCCATCGCCTCGGCCGTTCGTGACGCCGGCGGGATCACAATTGCCGACAATACGACCCTGACCCCCTTGGGCCAGCGCCCGCTGGATATGGGCATCGACGTGGTGGTGGCATCAGACACCAAGGCCATGGGCGGGCATTCCGACCTGCTGATGGGGCATGTAGCCAGCCGCAATGCGCAGATCATGGAGCGGGTTGAGGAATGGCGGCGGGTTTCCGGCGCGATCCCGGGCCCGCATGAGGCATGGCTGCTGCATCGCGGATTGGAAACGCTGGACGTGCGCTTCGACCGCATGTGTTCCTCGGCGCAGGTGCTGGCCGAACGATTGGCCGATCACCCGGCGATTCAGCAAATCCGCTATCCCGGCCTGCCAGATGATCCCTCACACGCGCTGGCCAAAACCCAAACCACGCGGTTCGGGTTCCTGATGTCGATCACTCTCGAGACCGAAGAAAAGGCCGAAGCCTTCATCAACGCCTGCCCGATGCTGCGCCCGGCAACATCCTTCGGTGGCGTACACAGTTCGGCCGAGCGCCGCGCGCGGTGGGGTGACAATGTCGACCCCGCCTTCATCCGCCTGTCTGTCGGATGTGAACCAGTGGAAGAGCTGTGGCAGGCGATCGAGACCAGCCTGAACGCGCTGTAGCTACTTCTTGGGCTCGCGCAGTTCCGTGAACACATAGATCGGCAGTACTATACTGCCGATCAGCGCGCCCAACCATACCAGCAGTGTTGCGGCCAGCAGGTTCGAAATCCCTCCAATCGTCAGCCCGTTGGTCACCAGATCGGTCACCAGCAAACCTACGAATGTCACGATCAACGCGATCCCGCCTTTCAAAGCGGGTGCTTTCTTTTCCCCCAGCTTCAGGATCAGTGGCTCGGCAATCACCTGAACCAGCGTAAAGACGATCACCACCACGATGAACGAGATCGGCCGGATCGCAAATTCTGACAATAGAACCGCCGCCAGCAGCAACCCGATGGCATTCCCGGCCAGCAGAGCCAGAATGGACTTGATTCTGCGCGTCATGGGGATCTCCGTCAAAAAACAATTCGAAACATGCATATGTTAACAGACCTGCGGGAATTTGCGAGCGGTTTCAAAAGTCCCTTCCTTTTGGGCCGTTGAAAACGCATGATAAAACCCATCCTGTTCCGCCCGACCTGCGAGAGGTGAGATGAGCGACGATCCCTATTCCGTCCTTGGTGTCGCCAAAGACGCCAGCGATGCCGAGATCAAAAAGGCCTATCGGCGCATCGCCAAGGAATGCCACCCCGACCTGAAACCCGGTGACGCCGAGGCCGAAGCCAAGTTCAAGGCCGCCGCTGCAGCTTATGATCTGCTTAAAGACCCCGAAAAGCGCGAGCAATACGACAATGGCGAGATAGACGCCTCGGGTCAGGAACGCCCGCAGCAGCAGTATTACCGCGACTACGCCGAGGCCGCCGGAAACCCCTATCGCGGGCGCGCCGCAGACCCGGACGACATGTCGGACATCTTTGCCGAGTTCATGCGGGGCCGCGGCGGATACGGTCAGCGCACCCATGAATTCCACGCGCCGGGGCACAATCGCGCCTACAGCCTGCAGATCAGCTTTCTGGATGCCGTATTCGGCGCCAGCCAGAAACTGACCCTGCCCGACGGCGACCGGATCGAGGTGAAGATACCCGCTGGCATCACGGACGGCCAGACCATCCGTCTGCGCGGAAAGGGTGATCCCGGCTTTGGTGAGGGTCCTCCGGGTGACGCCCTGGTCACGGTCTCGGTTGCAAAACACCCGGTCTTCGACCGTCAGGGCGACGACATCCACATCATTCTGCCGATCACGATTGACGAGGCCATTCTGGGCGGCAAGGTCCCCGCCCCCACCATCGACGGTGGCGTGAATGTCAGCGTCCCGGCGGGTACCAGCAGCGGCAAGACATTGCGCCTACGTGGCAAAGGGGTCAAGAAACGCGGCTCAACCGAACGGGGCGATCAACTGATCGAACTGACTGTTTCGATGCCCGACCAAATCGACGACGATTTGAAGCACTTCATGGAGACGTGGCGCGAAAGCCACCGCTATGATCCGCGCAAAGGAATGCCGTCATGAGCCTGACAGAAAAGGAACTGATCGCAACAGTCACCCGCCTGACCTCGGCCCGGCTGACCGAGTATCTAGCCGCCGAGATCGTGATCCCTGAACAAACGGATGAGGGTCTGGTCTATCACAGCCTCGATGTCGCCCGTCTGGAACTGGCCTGTGAACTTCACGATCAGTACGAGATGGAGCCGGACGCGCTGTCGATGATGATTTCTCTGATCGACCAGATGCACGGGTTGCGCGCCGAACTTCGCGAGGTGCTGAACGCCGTCCAGGCGCAGCCCGACCCCGTCCGGCAACAACTGATCGAGGTTATCGGCACAGCGCGGTTCCGTCGCAGATAACGGGCTTTTGGACTCGGGGTGTTTGCCGTAAAAGGCCCCCTTGATCCAAACCCCGGTATGTCCATGACCCAGTCCAGATCCGAATTGCTGATGCCCGCGGGTAATCTGCGCAAGCTGAAACTCGCCATCCTCTACGGGGCGGATGCGGTGTATCTTGGTACGCCCGACATGTCGCTGCGCACAAAATCCGAGTTTTCGCTGGAAGAGGTGATCGAAGGGGTCGAGTTCTGTCACCAGCATGGTCGGCGCGCTTACCTGACGCTGAACCTGTTTTCGCACAACAAGGACATCCCGAAGCTGGACGAATATATCGACACGGTCCGCAAGGTAAAGCCCGACGGTTTGATCATCGCCGATCCCGGTGTATTCCAATATGTGCGCGAACGCGCGCCCGAATTGCCACTGCATATCTCGACCCAAGCCAATATCTGTTCCTGGCTGTCGGTGAAGTTCTGGCAGGATCAGGGGGCCGAACTGGTGGTTCTGGCCCGCGAGGTTTCCTACCCTGAACTGGTCGAAATCCGCGAGAAATGCCGTGACATCAAGCTTGAGGCCTTTGTTCACGGCGCCATGTGCATGACTTATTCGGGCCGCTGTCTGCTGTCGAATTTCATGGCCGAGCGTGGTGCTAATCAGGGCAACTGTGCCAATTCCTGCCGCTGGAACTATGGCCTGAAGCTGCGCCTCAAGGATGGCACGCGTGAAGAAATCCGAATTACCGAGGAAAATGCCGACCTGTTCGAATTCCTGCTGGAAGAAGGTTGCCGCCCCGGTGATCTGATGCCCATCGAAGAGGATGATCGCGGCTCGTATATCCTGAACTCCCGCGATCTGTGCATCATGCCCAAGCTGGATGAATACCTGAAGATCGGCGTCGACAGCCTCAAGGTCGAAGGGCGCGGCAAGTCCGAGTATTACGCCGCTATCGTCGCGCGGGCCTATCGTATGGCCATTGATGACTATCACGCCGACCCCGAGAGCTGGGACCCGAAACCTTACATGCGCGAACTCGAAACCGTCGGGAACCGTGGCTATACGCTGGCCTTCCACCAAGGGCGCCTGACCAATTATGCGCATGATTACGAACACACGGCCTCGATCGCACAATGGGAATATGCCGGGATCGTCACCGAGGTCACCGAGGACGCGTTTCTGGTCGAGGTGAAGAACAAGCTGGAACCAGGCGACGTGCTGGATTTCGTCTCACCCATCTCGCGCGACACGGTTCTGCTGCGGGTCTATGATTTCGAACGCGCCCATGATGGCGCGCGGCTGGACGTGATGCATGGCAGCACGAAAACCGTCATCCGCCTGCCCTTCTGCCTGTTCGATCACGAAGACATCGACGACTTGCGTGCCCGGTTCCCTGTCTACTCCGTGCTGCGCAAGGAACGCGCACTGACCGACGAACACTGGAGCCGCATCCGCTTTGACAAGCTGGTGCAAGGGCTGGAAACCTCGGGCCGTGACAACCCCAACGCCTATGCCCGCCGCCGCGACGAACTGGTGGAAAAGATCGGCGAGGATGGCAACCAACGCCGGTTCAAGACCAACCGGATCGGTACCGAAGGCTGTTGCGGCAAAGGCTGCAACGGCTGTCTGATCTTCTGGCAGGATGAGAAATACGCGCTGGCCCGAGAGGTCCTGTCGAAACGAAAACAGGGTGAACAACTCAGCCGCCGCGAAGCCACGGCGCTGAAACTGCCCGACGAGGCCGTCTGACGATCAGTTCCCGACGGCGTATTCTTCGGGAACAAAGAACGTGTAGTCCCGATCCGCGACCGCTTCGTGACAGTCATGGCAATAACCGACCGCTGAGGCGCGGAATCCCATCGTGTCACCGAACAAAGACCCGTCCGGCAATACCATGATATAGCGCCAGTCTGCCGTTTCGGGACTGGCACCCTCGGCCAGTTTCTCCATCACGAACAGGGCGCCGGGATGGATGTTGCCCTCATCCGTGACAGTCACGCTGTCCTTGGCCAGCACCGAGCCCTTGGGCAGTTTTTCACCCTCCTGCAAGGTGCCGTAATTATGTGCCATGCGATTGGCATAGGTGTTCACGAAACGCTGGCCATGTGTGGCCGAAATATAGGGCGCATCATTGAACAGCGGCCAGTTCTGGTAGTTCAGCAACTGGTCCAATTGGGCGGCACGGTACCCGCGCGCCATACGTCGTTGCAGCGACTGGTAGACCTGCAACGCCTCGTCTTTGGTCAAATCCGCCGGGTTTTCGATGGCAATATGCGCATTCTCGCCGGTAGACTGTGCAGCGGCATGGGTGGCAAAAACGCCCGAAATCACCAACGCTGCAAGAGAGATCGAATACATTCGTTTTAATCGTAATAACATAGGGATGGCCCACCTGTTTCAAAAGGTTCGCCTGAACGCCGCTCGTCATGCCTGAAAAAAGATAGCGGCCGTGAACAAACACGCCACGACCGGACAGCGGCTTTCACCGCTTTGTGCGCAAGAGTGAAATGCGCCCATCCCGCCTTGACTGCTTAAATATATCAAATTGTGCATTCAAAAAACAGCGGGACAAACATTAATTTATTGTCGCCCATCGCGAGACAATGGTACCGGTCAGTTTTGCAGCCCGGCTTCGGCCTCGATCTGCTTGCGCGATTTGCGGGCGCGCTCGGTGGCCGATTTCAGCTGACCACAGGCCGCCATGATATCCTCGCCGCGGGTTTTACGGATCGGCGAGGCATAGCCCGCCTGATAGATGATGTTTGCAAAGGCCCGGATACGGTTGTTCGAGCTGCGCTTGTACGGCGCGCCCGGCCATTCGTTGAATGGGATCAGGTTGATCTTGGCCGGAATATTGTGGCGCTTGATGTGGTCGATCAGGCGATGCGCATCCTCGTCGCTGTCATTGACGCCATCCAGCATCACGTACTCAAAGGTGATCCGCTCGGAATTCGAGGCTTTGGGATAGCTGGCCAACGCATCCAGCAGTTCTTCGATATTCCAACGCTTGTTGATCGGCACCAGCACATCGCGGGTTTCATCCGTGGTGGCGTGGAAGGAAATCGCCAGCAGACAGCCAATTTCCTCGGCAGTTCGCGCAATCTCAGGCACCACGCCCGAAGTCGACAGGGTAATGCGGCGGCGCGACAGCGAAATTCCCTCGGGGTCCATCGCGATTTTCATCGCATCGCGGACGTTTTCGAAATTATAGAGCGGTTCACCCATGCCCATCAGAACGATATTCGACAGCAGGCGGGTTTCGTCCTTGGGCGCGCCGGGAACCGGCCATTCCTCAAGATCGTCGCGCGCCATCATCACCTGACCGACAATTTCTGCAGCGGTCAGGTTGCGCACCAGTTTCTGCGTACCGGTATGGCAGAAGGAGCAGGTCAGCGTGCATCCCACTTGGGATGAGATACACAGCGTGCCGCGATCTTCTTCGGGGATGTAAACCACCTCGACCTCATGCCCGCCAGCGATGCGGCACAGGTATTTGCGGGTACCATCCTCGGAGACCTGGCGGGTCACAACCTCGGGGATTTCGATGACGAAGTCTTCGGCCAGCTGCGCGCGATAAGCTTTGGCAAGGTTAGTCATCTCGGCAAAGTCGCGCACTCCCCACTGGTAAATCCACTGCCAGATCTGACCTGTGCGCATCTTGGCCTGCTTTTCCGGCGTGCCGTGTTCGATCAGAACCGCGCGCAACTGATCGCGGGTCAGGCCGACAAGGTTTACCTTCCCCTCCGGCAATTTGCGGGGGATGGTCATGACGTCTTGAGTGATCGGCGCATTGGGCGACATGTGGCTATCTCAACGGATTCTGGCTTGGGATGCGCCTCTATATAGGAACATGCGCAAAGATCAAAAGGAATCGTATCGATCAATTGGCAAAGCGCAACAATTCATCCACACGCGCACGCCCCAAACCGACGCGACACGACGTGATCGCGATGCCGGTTCCGGACCCGCCGCCGTACGAGGCGCCGACGGCCTCGCATTGCGCATCCCGGTAACCTTCCCAAGCCAACTGCGCGGCCTTTAGCGCAGGCTGAGCCACCTCACGTCCCGTGACCTCGTCCAGTTCTTTTGCGGCCTGCATGGCAAAGCCGTAGCTTTCCTCCAGCGCCAGATCGACCCGGTCCTCCATCGCACCGACGCAAGAACCGATTTCGACTTGCGATCCCGCCTCCGAACACTCCAACGCAGGGTCCGCCAGAGCCGCGGATGACAAAAGAAATGAAAGCAAGACGTGGCGCATTTTCCGTTCCCGATTAAAGCTTTGTCGGGACCACGATACCACGTCATCGGCGAAGGCCCCAAATAAAGATCGGCCGCACCGACCAAGCCGGTGCGGCCAAATTCAGATTTTCCGGATTAGACGAAACCCCTCAGATGCCCGCGGGCAGGATATCGCAATCCGCAGCATCCAGCGTTTTCACCGGATCTTCCGGGCCGCACTGCTCACCCGATACCGGGTAGGTGTCGGCCTCTTTTTCACAGGCGCTCAGGAACATGGCGGCGGTCATCATGAAGACGACAATAGTTTTGTTCAGCATAGGCAGGCTCCTTCCTTGTCTCTGAACTGATTAGTTCAGAGACGTCGGTCGCTCACTTTGATACGGATCAACTTTTCACGCAGACGTGGCGTCAAGCGGACGTGTTTGCCCAAAGAAAAACCCCGCCGAATGACGGGGTTTCGATTGGCTGCGAATCGCAATCAATTCGCGCAGCGTTTCTGGGCATCCTCAAGTGCCGCGGTGAACCCCAGCAGCGAGAATGTGTCCTTGGTCTGCGTCCCGCGTTCGGACCGGGCCGTCACTACCGCCTCGGTGCCTTTTTTCATGGCCTCGATCACCTTAGGTTCCTGACCTTGCGTCGCAGGCCAGGCCCATTCGCCGTCAGTGATGAACTCAAACTCCTGATCTTCGATCCGGACATTGACCGAAGAACCAGGCGCAAACGGGTATCCGCCGGTAAAGGAAACCTGACCGGCAACGTTTTCACTGGGCCGGAAAACCACAAATAGCAGGATGTCGCTGCGCCGCACCGATACCACGCGCCCACCGCGTGTGTTGACGGTTTCGTCAGGTGTCGCGACGCTCCAACATTCCGTGGGATCTTCTTCGACAAACACGCTCCAATCCGTCTTGGCAGCCACGCGATTGGTGCTGGACGCCTGTTGAGCGATTGCAGTCGTGGCCATGCCTGCCACGCACAGGCCCGCAATCACGCGGACGAGTTTCGATCCCATCTGTCCAGCCTCCTAGCTCGACCTAAACCTCATACCCATCGGAAACGCCTGCGCACCTTGCCGGTTCGTCTGTAAGTTGCGTATTCCGATGATTGTCGACATACACACACTAACGCAGGTTTCGCCACAGGCGAAAGGGCGATTGGCAGAATTTTGCGCATATTTGAGGAGGGGCCCGATGACGCAGCCCGTAGCAATGACAGAACTGTGGCGCGGCCCTTTGCTGGAAAGCCTGCATCTGGGTCACGCGGTGATCTGCGATGACAGCGACCAGATCGTGCAAAGCTGGGGCGATCCGGATGTGACGATCTATCCCCGGTCCTCGGCCAAGATGATTCAGGGGCTGCCGCTGATCACGTCCGGAGCAGCCGCGAAATACGGGCTGAACAGCGAGCATCTGGCACTGGCCTGCGCCTCGCATAACGGCGCGCATATCCATACCGACCGCGTGACCGCCTGGCTGGACCATCTGGGCCTGACGGAACATGATCTGCGCTGCGGCCCTCAGGAACCGCAGGACATGGCCGCGCGCGACGGGCTGATTCTGGCCGATGACACCCCCTGCCAGATTCACAACAACTGCTCGGGCAAGCATTGTGGATTCCTGACCGTGACACAGCATATGGGCGCAGGGCCGGAGTATCTGGAAATCGATCACCCCGTGCAGCAAGCCTGCCTGTCAGCTCTTGAGGAAACCACCGGAGAGACCAGCCCGGCCTATGGTATCGATGGCTGTTCAGCGCCGAACTTTGCTACTTCGCTGTTGGGGCTGGCTCGGTCGATGGCGTGGTTTGCATCGGCCGCTGACCGGTCGGACCGGGCCAGCGATGCGGCAGGGCAACTGACCGCTGCGATGATCAAGCACCCGGAACTGGTGGCTGGTGAAAACCGGGCCTGCACCGAGCTGATGCGCGCCATGGAGGGCCGCGCCGCGATCAAGACCGGAGCCGAGGCCGTTTTCGTTGCCGTCATCCCGGAAAAGCGCATGGGCGTGGCGCTGAAGATCACCGATGGCACCACCCGCGCCAGCGAATGCGCCATCGCGGCCATTCTGGTGCATTTGGGAGTGCTTGAGGCCGAACACCCGGCCACCCGTAATTTCATGAACGCCATCCAATACAGCCGTCGTGGGCTGGAATGCGGCGTAATCCGCCCTGCGCCGGGGTTCCCAGGCTAAAGGTCACATCTCGATCGGATGCACCTCGGCCACTTCGACCGAGCCTGTTCCGCTCACCACCATGGGGCAGCCCTTGGCCATCTCGGTCGCGGCATCGATGCTGTCGGCCTTAATGACGGTAAAGCCCGACGCCGGGTTGGCGCCGCCATTGTCGACAACGCCACCGGAACTGACCGTATAGGACTGGCCCACCGGATTGCCAGGGATGTCCAGCGCGTCGCCCATGTTCTGGAACCAGGCGCCCCAGGCGGCCATGGTGGCTTCGATTTCGGCAGGATCGGTTGGGGTGTGACCGCCGTGATAGACAAACAAGAATTGAGGCATTTCTCTTCCTCCCTGATGAAATTCTTAGAATTGTGCTTCCAGCTTGCGTAGCGACGAGGTCCAGCCTTGGTTATGGTTGGCCGCGATTTCATCGTCACCCAATTCACGGTGATCGAGAATCAAGCGTGCGCCATCACCAGACGGTTCGACCGTCAGCGTCACATGGCTTTCGGCACCGCGCTGATCCTGATCGTCATGCCAGCCCCATGTGAACCCCACCGAGTTGGGCGGATCGACATGAGTAACCTGCCCCGAGACCTTGTATTGCTGACCCTCGGCATTCTGCATGACCGAATACCACGGCCCAAGGCGCGAGAAGTCCAGATCATGCTCGGGCACATGCATCCCTTCCGGCCCCCACCATTGCAACAGCTTTGCGCCATCGCTGATCCAGGCAAACAGGTTTTCCGGGGTGGTGGGGAACTCTCGTTCCAGTCTCAGGTCGGCCATGAATTCTCCCTTTCAATCAATTCGTTCAAACGGTCGAGGCTGGATTCCCAGAATTGCCGTTTAGAGATGGTCCATTCGGCAATCGCCCGCAGCCCCTCGGACTGGATGGAATACATCCGCTGGCTGCCTTGCACCCGTTGCTGCACGAGGCCGGCCTCGCGCAGAACCTTCAGATGGCGCGAAATCGCGGCGCCGGACATGCCACGCCCTTCGATCAGGTCACCGGCGGGCAACTCGCCATCCTGCATCAACTGCTCGACGATCGAGAATCGCGTGGCATCGGACAAGGCCGAAAATGCGGTCAGGAGTGTGTTCATGACCACCGTTTAACATTTATGTTAAATAAATGGAAGACCCTTGCGGTCAAACGTCCGCAAAGGCCGCTCGGGAATACCCCTGCAGAAACAGCAACGCCGTCAGATCCCCGTAATTGACCCGGATGTCGCATTGCTGCGAGACCGAAGGCTTGGCATGCAGCGCCACCCCGGTTCCTGCCCGACCCAACATGCCCAGATCGTTGGCACCATCACCGACGGCCAGCACATCGGCCTCGGAAAGGCCCAGCCGTTTGGTGATCTGTTCCAACGCATCCACCTTGGCCTGTTTGCCCAAAATCGGGCGCTGTACATCGCCGGTCAGCTTGCCGTTCTCTGCCAGCAGCGTGTTGGCTCGGTTTTCGTCAAAACCCAGCTGCTCGGCCACTTTGGCGGTGAATGCCGTGAACCCGCCTGAGACCAAGGCCGCATAGCCGCCGTTCATACGCATGGTAGCAACCAGCTCCGCCCCGCCCGGCATCAGCGTGATGCGTTCCTCCAGCACCTTTTCGATCACTGCCTCGTCCAACCCCTTCAGCAGGCCGACCCGTTCAATCAGTGCGCCCTCGAAATCCAGCTCGCCATTCATGGCCCGCGCGGTGATCTCTTTTACTCGGTCACCGACGCCGGCTTCATCGGCCAGTTCGTCTATACATTCCTGCCGGATCATGGTGCTGTCCATATCGGCCAGCAGCATCAGTTTACGACGCTTGCCAAACGGCTGCACGATCAAGTCGACCTCCAACAACTGCAGCTCGGCCCAAACCGCCTCTTGATTGTCGGTCTGTTCGGGAAACCTGAATTCGGCCGCCTCGTTCTCGCTCAGCCAGACCGGTTCAGAACCTCCCCAGGCATTGCAGAGCGTCTCGACCACGGCCTCGTCAAGCTTTGGCGTATTCGGGTTGGTCAACAGTGTGGCTACGTACATGGTCGGTCTCCTGCAGGCACTTCTGCGCATATCGCACAGACGACCAATTCACCAGAGACCTTGTTACGCCTAGCCCAGTATGCCGGGAAGGCGCAGACCATGTTCGCGGGCGCAGTCCTTTGCGATGTCATACCCTGCATCTGCATGTCGCCACACGCCCGAAGCCGGATCGTTCCACAGGACACGCTCCAGCCGTCTGGCGGCGTCCTCGGTGCCGTCGGCGCAGATTACTACGCCCGCGTGTTGGCTGAACCCCATTCCGACCCCTCCGCCGTGGTGCAAAGACACCCAGGTCGCGCCGCTGGCGGTATTGATCAGCGCGTTCAGCAAAGGCCAGTCGGACACCGCGTCCGAGCCGTCCAGCATCGCCTCGGTCTCGCGGTTGGGGCTGGCGACCGAGCCGCTGTCCAAATGGTCGCGACCAATGACAACGGGTGCTTTCAGTTCGCCATTTGCGACCATCTCGTTGAAGGCCAGCCCGGCACGGTGACGATCACCCAGCCCGATCCAGCAGATACGCGCTGGCAGGCCCTGAAACGCGATTCGCTCCTGCGCCATGTCGAGCCATCGGTGCAGGTGCTCGTTCTCGGGGAACAGCTCCTTCATCTTGGCGTCGGTCTTGTAGATATCCTCAGGGTCACCTGACAACGCACACCAGCGAAACGGGCCAATCCCCTTGCAGAACAGCGGGCGGATATAGGCCGGAACAAAGCCGGGGAAGGCAAAAGCATTCTCAAGCCCTTCATCCCGCGCCACTTGGCGGATGTTGTTGCCGTAATCCAGTGTCGGAACGCCCGCATTCCAGAAATCAACCATCGCAGCTACGTGCTGTTTCATTGAGGCACGGGCGGCTTTTTCTACTGATTTAGGATCTGTTTCACGCTTCTCGCGCCACTCTCCCATGGTCCAGCCCAACGGCAGGTAACCGTTTATCGGATCATGCGCGCTGGTCTGGTCGGTGACGATATCCGGGCGCATCCCGCCGTCGGCCATGCGGCGGTAGATCTCGGGGAAAACTTTGGCGGCATTGCCCAGCAGACCCACGGACTTCGCCTCGCCCGCCTTGGTCCAACGGTCAATCATGGCCAACGCTTCGTCCAAACTTTCCGCCTTTTCGTCGAGATACTTGGTGCGCAGGCGGAAATCGATGCTGTCCGGGTTGCATTCGACCGCCAGACAGCAAGCCCCGGCAAACACGGCGGCCAGCGGCTGCGCGCCGCCCATGCCACCCAAGCCGCCAGTCAGAATCCACTTGCCAGTCAGGTCGCCGCCATAATGCTGGCGTCCGGCCTCGGCAAAGGTCTCGTAGGTGCCCTGAACGATGCCCTGCGTACCGATATAAATCCACGAGCCAGCGGTCATCTGGCCATACATCATCAGGCCTTTCTTATCGAGCTCGTTAAAATGGTCCCAGGTTGCCCAGTGAGGCACCAGGTTAGAATTGGCGATCAGCACCCGTGGCGCGTCTTTGTGCGTTCGGATGATCGCCACGGGTTTGCCGGACTGAACGATGAGGGTCTCATCCCCCTCCAAATCCTTCAAACCGGCTACGATAGTATCGAAATCCTTCCACGTCCGGGCCGCGCGACCGATGCCACCATAGACCACCAGCTCATGCGGGTTTTCGGCCACATCGGGGTGCAGGTTGTTCATCAGCATCCGCAGCGGGGCCTCTGTCATCCAGCTCTTGGCATTCAGCTCGGGGCCGGTCGGCGGAAAGATATCGCGGGTGTTCTTGCGAGGGTCGGTCATTGCGTAAGCTCCAATGCGGTGTCTTGGATGGCATCCAGAATATCGCGCAACCAGCGGCGCAGGCGGTCGGCTTTGGCGGCGTCATAGCTCCACGGGGCAGTCTCGGTGGACAGGTAGGTGGACTGCGCCAGTTCCATCTGAATGGCATGTATTCCGTCAGCCGGGCGACCATAGTGACGCGTGGTCCACCCACCGCGAAATCGACCATTCAGGATGGTGCTATAGGGCGATGAATTCGCGAATTCATTTGAAATAGACTCAATTTTCGACGCACAAGTTGCGCCGCCATCCGTTCCGATGTTCATATCCGGCAACGTGCCTTCAAACAGGTACGGAATGCGGCTGCGGATCGAATGGCAATCGAACAGTACCGCCACACCATGACGGTCGCGCACGCGCTGCAGTTCCTCGGCAAGCGCCGCGTGATAAGGCGCGTGATAGGCCTGCCGCCGTAGTTCGATCTCATCGACTGAAGGTTCCTGGCCATCCATCCAGATCGGGTGCCCGTCGAAATCGGTCAGAGGCACCAGCGTCGTCGTGTTCTGGCCGGGGTAAAGCGACACCCCTTCGGGATCGCGATTGGCATCGATGACATAGCGATGGATATAGGATTGTACCACCGTAGCGCCGCGCAAAAGCCCTTCATAGAGCCTGTTAATGTGCCAATCCGTGTCCGCCAGCTCGTGCCCTGTTTCATTGAGACGCGCCGCAATGCCATCCGGCACGAAAGTCCCGCCATGGGGTTGGCCCAGAACTATTGGGCAGTCCCCGCGCTGTACGCTGACCACCTGCATTACGCGAGCTCCGGCATTGCGGTGCCCACGGCGTGGAGGATCGCGCCCTCGGTCACCAGCTGTTTTGCGATCTCCAATTCGGGCGCCAGATAGCGATCTTCGGTCAGCGCAGGGATATCGGCTCGTAGTCGGGCGACCACCTGTTGCAGGGGGTCGCTGGTGCTCAGCGGCAGGCGGATTTCAACCCCTTGCGCAGCACAAAGAAGTTCGACCCCCAGAATGTAGGTCAGGTTCTCGACCATCCGGGTCAGGCGTCGCGCGCCATGTGCGGCCATCGAAACGTGATCCTCCTGATTGGCTGAGGTCGGGGTACTGTCAGTCACGCAGGGGTTAGCGAGGTGCTTGTTCTCGCTCATCAACGCGGCCGTGGTGACCTCAGCGATCATCAGACCGGAATTCAACCCCGGATCGGGGGTCAGGAAAGGCGGCAGATCAAAGCTGAGCGCCGGGTCCACCATCAGTGCGATGCGGCGCTGGGCGATGGCCCCGATCTCGGACACGGCCAACGCGATCATGTCGGCGGCGAATCCGACGGGTTCGGCATGAAAGTTGCCGCCCGACACAATCCCGTCTTCCAAAACCAGCGGGTTGTCGGTGGCGGCGTTTGCCTCGATCTCAAGCGTCGCGGCGGCCTGCCGCATCACATCCATGGCCGCACCGGTGACCTGCGGTTGGCAGCGGATGCAATATGGGTCCTGCACACGGGTGTCGCCTTCCCGGTGACTTTCCCGGATTTCCGACCCCTCCAGCACAGCACGCATGGCACCGGCAGCCTCGGTCTGGCCGCGGTGGCCACGCAGAGTGTGAATTTCCGGTCGCAGAGGCGCAGTGGACCCCATGATCGCATCGGTCGACAGGGCCGAAATGACCAGCGCACTTTGCGCCGCGCGCCAGGCTTCGAACAGGCCTGCCAAAGCGAAGGCGGTCGAAAACTGCGTACCGTTAATGAAGGCCAGGCCTTCTTTCGGGCCCAGCTGAATAGGCTCTAATCCAGCGATTTCCAGTGCCTGAGCACCCGGCAGGATGGCGCCGTTCACCTCGGCCTCGCCTTCTCCGATGATCACGGCAGTCATGTGGGCCAGCGGTGCCAGATCCCCCGACGCGCCCACGGACCCTTGCGCCGGGATCACCGGCGTAACGCCACGAGCCAACATCTGTTGCAAGAGCTCGATCAACTCCCACCGCACGCCCGAGGCGCCGCGGCCAAAGGACAACAGCTTGAGCGTCATCATCAGCCGGGCCACCCGGCGGGGCACGGCAGGGCCGACACCGCAGCAGTGGCTGAGGATCAGGTTACGCTGCAGGGTGGAAGTATCCTGTGGCGCAATCTTGTGGCTGGCCAGTTTGCCGAAACCGGTATTGACGCCATAGACAGGCGCATCGCCCTGAGCGGCGGCCTGAATGCGCCGCGCCGCCGCCTCGACAGCGGGTCTGCACTCTGGTTCCAGCACGGCTGCGTTCTGATCCCAATAGACCTGGGCCAATTGTGCCAACGAGACTTGCCCAGGTTGTAAAGACAGGAGAGTCATTCCAGCCCTCCAGAAATCCGCTTGTGCAGAGGGTTGAAGCCAATGCGGTAAGACAGCTCGGCCGGATGCGCGACGTCCCAAACCGCCAGATCCGCCCTTTGGCCCTTTGCGATGGTGCCTGCATCGCTGATCCCCAACGCGCGCGCAGCATTGCGCGTAACGCCCGCCAATGCTTCCTCGGGGGTCAGACGGAACAAGGAGCAGCCCATGTTCATCGTCAGCAGCAGCGATGTCAGAGGCGAGGAACCGGGGTTGCAATCGGTCGCCAGCGCCATCGGTACTTTGTGCTGCCGCAACAGATCAATCGGAGGCACCTGCGTTTCGCGCAGCGTATAAAACGCGCCCGGCAGCAGCACTGCCGCGGTGCCTGCGCGGGCCATGGCTATCACGCCCTCGGTGTCCAGATATTCTATGTGATCCGCCGACAAAGCCCCGTAAGAGGCCGCAAGCCGGGCACCGCCCAGATCGGACAGTTGTTCAGCATGCAGCTTCACCGGCAGACCCAGTTCCTGCGCCACATCGAAAACCTTCGCGATCTGGGCGGGGGTGAAGGCGATCCCTTCGCAGAACCCGTCAACCGCGTCCACCAGCCCCTCGGCATGGGCCGCGCGCAGGGTTGGGATGCAGACCTCTTGGATGTAATCATCAGCCCGATCGGTGTATTCGGGGGGCACCGCATGGGCACCCAGAAAACTGTTTCTGATCCGCACCGGGCGGGTTTCGCCGATCCGACGAGCCACGCGCAGCATCTTTAGTTCCGTATCCTCGTCCAGCCCATAGCCGGACTTGACCTCGAGGGTACAGACACCCTCGGCAAGCAATGCATCCACGCGGGTCAGAGCATCAGTGAGCAGCCCCTCTTCGCTTGCCGACCGCGTGGCGTTGACCGTGGACAGGATACCACCGCCTGCGCGCGCGATTTCCTCATACGAGGCACCGTTCAGGCGCATCTCGAACTCGGTCGCCCGGTTGCCTCCAAACACCACATGGGTATGCGCATCAATCAGGGCCGGCGTGATCAGGCGCGCGCCGAAATTTTCAACCGGCCAGCCGGTGTATTCGGTTGGCAAGGCCTGTCGCTCTCCTGCCCAAAGGATATATGCGCCATCAACGACGATCGCCGCGTCTAGGCATAGCCCATAGGGCGTGTCGTCCTCTGACATCGTGGCCATCGCGGCGCTGGTTAGAACCGATTTTCTAGTCATGGCGATTCTTTTCGGCTCCCCTCTTGTTTGATTTTTTCGTATATGTGTAAAAGTATAAAGTCTACACAAAATGGAAACGGAATGCTGATCCACGCCAAAACATCCCTTTTAGGCTATGAATGGGTTCACGATGTGCGGATCGAGATCGATCAGGGGCGCATCCGGCGCATACAGACACAGGCCACTGCACTGGACGGGGACTTGCGGGTAAATGTCCTGTTGCCTGCCTTGGGAAACCTGCACAGCCATGCCTTTCAGCGGGCTATGGCGGGAATGACTGAAACCCGCGCCGCCGGGCGCGAGAGTTTCTGGACCTGGCGCAACCTGATGTACCGCTTTCTGGACCGCCTTAAGCCGGACCAGATCGAAGCCATCGCTGCGTTGGTATTCATGGAGATGCAGGAAGCCGGATATGCCTCTGTCGGTGAGTTCCATTATGTCCATCACCAACCCGGCGGCACACCGTATGACCAGTTGACGGAACTCAGCCAGCGCATCTTTGCCGCCGCGCAACATACCGGGATAGGACTGACCCATCTGCCTGTGCTCTACACCTACGGCGGCGTCAAACAGGAGGCCCTCTCGGGCGGGCAGTTGCGCTTTGGCAATGATGTGGACCGGTTTCTGAGATTGGTCGATGAATGTCGCACAACGCTGCCAAATACAGACTCTAAACTCGGGATTGCTCCGCATTCACTACGCGCGACTTCTCCGTCGAATCTGACCGAGGTGTTAAGGGCCACATCCGATGTGCCTGTGCATATCCACATCGCCGAACAGGTGCAGGAGGTCACCGATGTGCAGGCGGAGCTGGGCCAGCGCCCCGTGGCCTGGTTGCTGGACAATGTGCCGGTCGATGCGCGGTGGTGTCTGATCCATGCGACACACATGACCGATACCGAAACCGTTGCCTTGGCCCGGTCTGGAGCCGTCGCTGGCCTGTGCCCGGTCACCGAGGCAAATCTGGGCGACGGTATCTTCAACGGCGCAAAATACGCCGCTGAAGGCGGGCGCTTTGGTGTCGGATCAGACTCTAATGTGCGCATTTCTCTGCCAGAAGAACTGCGAACACTGGAGTATTCTCAGCGTTTGCGCGACCAACAGCGCGTTGTTCTGGCGAGCGAAGGCTCGGTCGGTCACGCGCTTTACACCAAGGCAGCGCTGGGCGGTGCGCAAGCCCTTGGCCGCGACGCGGGCGAGATTGCCCAGGGTAAGCTGGCCGATTTAGTTGCTGTTGACCGAAGCCACCCGACCCTTTGCGCACTCAGCGATGATCAATTGCTGGACGGGCTGTGCTTCGCCGCACCCGATGGGCTTGTCACTGATCTGTGGTCCGCCGGGCGGCATATGGTGAAACAGGGCCGCCACGTCGCGCGCGATCAGATCATCGACGCTTACCGATCCGCAATTGCGGACCTGTTAGCCTCGGTTTAAAGCTGCGCCATGCCTCAGCCAAACGACACCACCAGTTACAAAGACATCAAGCAAACCGTGCTGGCGCGCATCCGGTCAGGCATATGGCAGCCGGAATCGCTGCTGCCCAATGAACAGGAACTGGCTGTCGAGTTCTCCTGCACGCGCACCACGGTCAACCGGGCCCTTCGGGAACTGGCGGATGAAGGCTATCTGGAGCGTCGCCGCAAAGCCGGAACCCGCGTTCTGAGCGCCCCTCAGCGGCAAGCACGATTCACCATCCCCATGGTACGGGATGAGGTCGAGGCATTGGGCGGCACCTATCGCTATGCGCTGGTTTCCTCCAGTTCAGAGACTGCACCGGAGTGGCTCTGTGCCCGTCTGGCTTTGAACCCAGGACAAACCGTGGTGCATGTGCGCTGTATGCATTTCAACGGCAACACCCCGTTTCAGTACGAGGACCGCTGGATCGTCACCGCCTCGGTCCCGCAGGTGGAGCAGGCGGATTTCTCGCAGATCGGTCCGAATGAATGGCTGATCCAGACGGTGCCCTTCACTAATGTCGAGCTGAGCTTTCTTGCCAGCCGCGCCGATGCAACGGTCGCCGGGTTTCTGGACGTCCCCGAGAGCGAGCCGGTCTTTACCGGTGAGCGGATCACCTGGCTGCAGGGGGAACCGGTGACCTTCGCCAAGATGTTCTTTGCCGCTGGCTACCGGATGACCACGGAATTCTGATCCCCGTCCGGTTTTCCGCTTTACCGCCCCGCCAATCCGGGACAGATTCGTATCGGATCGAGCAGGCGCAAAGGAACGACGATATGGGCAACCCGCTTTATGATCGGCTGTTTGGCATTCACGCGGGCAAGGACACCCCGTTCCTGCATCTGCCCGATGGCCAGACCCTGACCCATGCTGCCTTTCTGGACATGGTCGCGCAGATCGCCAATGCCCTCACCGGATATGAACTGGAACCCGGCGAACGGGTTGCCGTGCAGGTTGAGAAATCGCCAGAAGCACTGGCGCTTTATGCCGCCTGCGCGCAGACAGGGCTGATCTTTTTGCCACTGAATACCGGCTACACCACAGCCGAGCTGCAGTATTTCATCGAAAACAGTGGTGCCAAGCTGGTCGTCTGCGACGATGCAAAAGCCGAAGGTCTCGCTCCCATCGCGACAGCTCAAAACGCAAGGTTAGAGACGCTGAATGCCGACGGTACGGGCAGTTTGATGCGGCGTTCTTTGGGCATGTTGCCCGCGTTCGAGCCTGTCCGCCGGACCGAGGACGATCTGGCCGCGTTCCTCTATACCTCGGGCACCACCGGGCGATCCAAGGGCGCGATGCTGACGCAGGCCAACCTGTTGTCGAACGCCGAGACGCTGGTGCAGGAATGGCAGTTCACGCGGAGCGATGTATTGTTACACGCCTTGCCGATCTTTCACACCCATGGGCTGTTTGTGGCGACCAATGTGGTGCTGGCCTCGGGCGGGTCAATGATCTTTCTGCCGAAATTCGACCTTGAGGACATGCTGCGCCTGATGCCGCAGGCCACTTCGATGATGGGCGTGCCGACCTTTTACACCCGTCTGCTGGAGGACGACCGGTTTACTGGCGATCTGGCGCGGCATATGCGGCTGTTCATCTCGGGCTCGGCCCCGTTGCTGGCCGAGACCCATGAGCGGTTTCAGGACCGCACCGGTCACCGTATCCTTGAACGATATGGCATGACCGAAACCAACATGAGCACGTCGAACCCTTATGACGGCGAGCGTCGCGCGGGCACGGTTGGCTTTCCCCTGCCGGATGTCGACCTGAAGGTGACCGATCCCGACACCGGCGAGGTACTGCCGCAAGGGCAGATTGGCATGATCGAGGTACGTGGTCCCAACGTTTTCCAAGGTTATTGGCAGATGCCCGAGAAAACCGCCGCCGAACTACGCGAGGACGGGTTCTTTATCACCGGCGATCTGGGGCGTGTGGACGAGGATGGCTATGTCCATATCGTTGGCCGCGGAAAGGACCTGATTATTTCGGGCGGTTACAACATCTATCCCAAAGAGGTCGAACTGGTATTGGATGACCAGCCCGGCGTGCTGGAAAGCGCGGTGATCGGCGTGCCGCACCCGGATTTCGGTGAAACCCCTGTGGGCATTCTGGTGCCAGAGCCAGGACAGGCCCCTGACCCCGAGGCCATTCTGACAAATGTGCGGGACGCTTTGGCGCGGTTCAAACATCCGCGCAAGCTGATCTTGCTGGATGAACTGCCGCGCAACACCATGGGAAAAGTGCAGAAAAATGTCCTGCGCGAGGACTACAAGGACCTGTTCACCAAGGATTAGAGGTCAGCGGCACCCGCCCGGCCTCGTTCAGCAGCCAGCAGTCGCGACCTTCGAACACCGCCGTGGCCAGTGGTCGGCCATAGCCTGCGCCCGCGTCCAGATTGACCCGAATGCCGCAATGCTCGGCCCGGTCCACCGGAGTGTGTCCATGCACCACCAGCCACGGATGCGGGCCGGGATCGCGCAGGAACTCGTGACGTATCCAGACCAGATCGTCTTCGGCCTGTTGCCCTAAGGGGATGCCGGGGCGGATGCCGGCGTGGACGAACAGCAGCTCCCCTTCCTGATGATACAGGGGCAGCGCATTGATAAAGTCGATATGTGCGGGCGGCACCACGGCGCAGGCGTATTCATTGACCTGAAAGATGCGGTTGTCATCCGCGACCTCAACGCCATAAGAAGCCAGTGTTTCCCGCCCGCCCAGACGCGGGTGAAGCCAACTGAGCGTGATCGGCAGCCGATTGTCTGCGATCTCACAGTCTTGCACGAACCGGGCCATCATTCGGTCGTGGTTGCCCTTGAGTATCACCCAGTTCCGGCCCGCACGTTGCCCTTCGATCAGCAGGTCCAAAACACCACGACTGTCGGGGCCGCGATCAACATAGTCCCCCAGAAACACTACGCGCGCATCCGGCCCGCCTTCCTGTTCGATCAGATGCAGCGCATTTTCCAGCATCTCAAGCTGACCGTGAATATCGCCAACGGCATAGATGGGGGAGGTCATGAATAACCCTCGGGCAAAGCGAATACCCTGCTTGTGGCGTGTTTCAGGCCGCCGGAAAAGAAAAAACCCGCGCCATGGGCGGCGCGGGCACGGAGTGTCTCAGAGATTCAACACCGCTCAGGCGACGTCGAATTCCAGCGGCTTGATCTGCGTGAACAGCCCGGTTTCCGCCAGCTTGGCCCGCGCTTCAGCCGGAACCGGTTCATCCACATAAAGCAGCGCGATCGCCTCACCGCCCGCCTCGGACCGGCCGAGGGTAAAGTTGGCGATGTTCACGTTGTTCTCACCCATGGTCTGACCCAGCGCACCAATGATGCCTGGCACGTCTTCATTGGTAGTGTAGAGCATATGGGCGCCCACTTCGGCGTCGATATTGATGCCTTTGATCTGGATGAAACGCGGCTTGCCGTCGCTGAACACGGTGCCACCGATGGAACGCTCACGCTTTTCGGTCACGACGGTCACTTTGATATAACCTTCGAAGGCGCCGGACTTGTCCTGATTGGTGGTCGATATCTTGATCCCGCGCTCTTTGGCCACAACAGGGGCCGAGACCATGTTCACCTCGGGGTTAAACTTTTTCATAATCCCCGCGACCACAGCGCAGTTCAACGCGGCCAGGTTCATTTCAGCAGCCACACCATCATAGAGAATGTTGATCGCCTTGATCGGTTCATCCGTCATCTGACCGATGAAGCTGCCCAGATGACCGGCCAGTTTGATCCACGGTCCCATGACCTTGGCCTCTTCTGCCGTAACGCTGGGCATGTTCAGCGCGTTTTCCACCGCCCCGGTCAGCAGGTAGTTCGAGATCTGCTCGGCCACCTGAAGCGCCACGTTCTCCTGCGCTTCGGTCGTCGCCGCGCCCAGATGCGGCGTGCAAACCACGTTGGGCAGGTTGAAAAGGGCGTTTTCCTTAGCCGGTTCCTCACTGAACACGTCAAAGGCGGCACCTGCAACGCGGCCGGATTGCAGCATTTCGGCCAACGCGACCTCATCGACCAGGCCGCCACGGGCGCAGTTTATGATGCGCACGCCCGGTTTGGTTTTCTCCAGATTCTCACGGCTGAGGATATTGCGGGTCTGGTCCGTCAGCGGAACATGCAGGGTGATGAAGTCGGCGCGCGCTAGAAGCTCATCCAGGTCGACCTTTTTGACGCCCATTTGCGCGGCTTTCTCTTCACCCAGATAGGGATCATAGGCCACGACCTTCATCTTCAGGCCCAGCGCGCGTTCGCAGACGATCCCGCCAATGTTGCCTGCACCAATGACACCAAGAGTCTTGTTGGTCAGCTCAATACCCATGAACTTGGACTTTTCCCATTTGCCCGCATGGGTCGAGGTGCTGGCCTCAGGAATTTGCCGGGCGACGGCGAACATCATCGCAATCGCGTGTTCGGCGGTGGTGATCATGTTGCCGAAAGGCGTGTTCATCACGATCACACCTTTTTTCGATGCCGCTTCCTTGTCGACATTATCGGTGCCGATCCCGGCGCGGCCGATCACTTTCAAATTGTCGGCTTTTTCCAGCAGCGTCGGCGTGACCTTGGTGGCCGAGCGGATGGCAAGGCCATCATACTGACCGATCACCTCGGCCAGCTTGTCCTTGTCCTTGCCCAGATCGGGCAAGAAATCCACATCGATGCCGCGATCACGGAAAATCTGCACGGCGGTTTCGCTGAGCTTGTCAGATACGAGTACTTTAGGGGCCATAGTCTCTGGTCCTTGAATTGTAGAGGAGGTCCGGGCCTGATGTAGCCCGGTGAAAAAGATCAGGCGGCTTCGGTTTGCGCCGCGATTTCTGCTTCGAAGGCCCAGGCCAGCCAGGGTAGCATCGCCTCGATGTCCGAAGTTTCAACCGTGCCGCCGCACCAGATGCGCAGGCCCGCAGGCGCGTCGCGATAAGCCCCGATATCCAGCGCGATGTTTTCGACCTCCAGCCGCTTGGCTACGGCTTTGGCGAATGTCGCGCCGTCCTGAATGCGCGGATCGGTGAATTTCAGGCAAACCGAAGTGTTGGATTGCGTCGCCGCATCCTCGGCCAGATTGGCGATCCAGTCATTCTGATCGCAGAACGCATGCACCGCGCCAGCATTGGCATCCGCTCGGGCGATCAGGCCCTGCAAGCCGCCCACCGAACGCGCCCAATCCAGAGCGAACAGGTAATCTTCGACCGCCAGCATCGAGGGCGTGTTGATCGTCGCACCGGTGAAGATACCGTCGATCAGCTTGCCCCCCTTAGTCAGGCGGAAAATCTTTGGCAGCGGCCATGCAGGTGTGTAGTTTTCCAACCGTTCGACTGCGCGGGGCGACAGGATCAGCATCCCGTGCGCGGCTTCACCGCCCAGCACTTTCTGCCAGCTGAACGTGGTCACATCCAGCTTGTCCCACGGCAGATCCATCGCAAAGGCGGCGCTGGTGGCATCGCAGATCGTCAGACCCTGACGGTCATCGGCGATCCAGTTGCCATTCGGAACCCGCACACCTGAGGTTGTCCCGTTCCAAGTAAACACCACGTCATTAGCGAAATCGACCGAGGCCAGATCGACAATCTGCCCGTAATCGGCGGTTTTCACCTCGGCGTCGATCTTCAGCTGCTTGACCACATCGGTCACCCAGCCGGAACCAAAGCTCTCCCACGCCAGCATCTCTACCTTGCGTTCGCCCAGCAGCGACCACAGGGCCATCTCGACCGCGCCAGTGTCCGAGGCGGGAACGATGCCGATCTTGTAATCTGCCGGAATGCCCAGCACCTCACGTGTGCCTTCGATGGCAGCCTTCAACTTGTCCTTACCGACAGCGGCCCGGTGCGAGCGGCCCAGCGCGGCATCGGCCAATTTGGTCAAATCAAATGTGGGGGGTTTGGCACAGGGCCCCGAGGAAAAACGCGGATTCGCCGGCCGCGTCGCCGGTTGTTCGATAGTCATGTGTATTACCCTTCCAGATACACGCCCCTCGTTGGGGAGGGGTGTCCCACGGACAGAGCTATGGTGCGCGTGCAGCATCAGCAAGCAGAAAAGACGCTTTGATTCCGAAAAACGACATCTCAACGCGTGCCATTCGCGGTCACAAGTTTCCGATAGGCGAAAGATTCACGGATTTCTGACACCTCCTACATCGCGTTTGACTATTTTTTAAGCACCCTCCTTCGAACCCGGTTGGATTAGGGCCCAATCTCTTGAGCTTGGGCATTGAGGCGGTGAAAAGGTGCCATGCCTGACACCCTGACCATTGTCGTAGTTGAAGAAGACCGAGAGCGCGCGATCGCCATCGTTGACGCATTGAAATCATCAGGGTCCTACGATGTACATGTGATCGGAAATGTCTCTAGCCTGGCGCGCAAGATCGCAGCGCTGGTGCCCGATGTGGTGCTGATCGATATCGACAACCCAACCCGCGACATGCTTGAAGAACTGACGCTGGCCTCTGGCCCGCTGGAACGTCCGGTGGCGATGTTCGTGTCGGGTGCGGCGGGAGATCTGGCCTCGACGGCGATTGAGGCCGGGTTGTCGGCCTATGTGGTCGACGGGATGCAGCCCGACCGGTTGAAACCGGTGCTGGACGCCGCCATTGCCCGCTTTCAGATCGTCCGCCAGATGCGCCGCGAATTGGCCGAGACTAAACGCGCGCTGGAAGAACGCAAGGTGATCGACCGCGCCAAGGGGTTGCTGATGAAGGCCCGCGGGATCGAGGAAGAAGAGGCTTACGCCCTGTTGCGCAAGGCGGCGATGGATCAGGGCCGCCGCGTCGCCGACGTGGCCGAGGCGCTGGTCACTGCGTCAGGGTTGTTGTCATGAATACGGTCACCCTGCCCGTCGCCTATGTACCCTTGGTAGATGCCGCCCCGCTGATTGTGGCGCATGAGTTGGGTCTGGCCCGCGCCGAAGGGATTGATCTGGAGCTGGTCGCCGCGCCCTCGTGGTCGTCGGTACGTGACATGCTTGCTTTTGGCCGGGTCGATGCGGCGCATTTGCTGTCACCCGTACCCGTGGCGATGGCGCTGGGGCTGGGCGGGGTGACACAACCCTTGTCCGCCGTCTCGGTCCTGTCGGTGAACGGAGACGTCATCGGCGTCAGTCGCGCATTGGAAACCCGCCTACGCGAGACCGGCTATGATTTCGACTTTCACGATCCGTTCAAGGCCGCCACTGCGCTGGCCTCGGTCGCGGATCGGCCTTTGGTCTTTGGCGTTCCCTTCCCCTTCTCGCTGCATGTGGAACTGCTGCATTGCTGGCTTGAGGCCACAGATCTGTCCGAGGTCGGGGTCGAAGTGCGCACCATCCCGCCCCCCTTGATGGCGCAGGCGCTGGCCGAAGGGGATGTGGATGCGTTCTGTGTGGGTGAGCCCTGGGGCTCGGTCGCGGTGGAATCGCAGGCGGGGGCGTTGTTGCTGCCTGGTCAGGCGATCTGGGCCTTTGCCCCGGAAAAGGTGCTGGCCGTGCGCACCGAATGGGCTGAGACCGAACCGCATCTGTTGGGCAAACTGATGCGGGCTGTCTGGCGGGCCGGGCGCTGGCTGGGCCAGCCGGACAGCCAAACCGCCGCCGCCGAGATATTGGCGCGCGATGCCTATCTGAACCTGCCCTCGGAACTAATCGACCGCGCGCTTTCTGGGCGGTTCACCATCTCTGGGCAGGCAGAACAGCGCGAGGTTCCCGGTTTCCTCGAATTCCATGACGGGGCGGCGAACTTCCCGTGGCGCAGCCAGGCAAAGTGGATCGCTCAGCGTCTGGCAGCGCGGTACGGTCTGGACCCGCATCTGGCGCGGACGCTGGCGAGCCGCGTGTTCCGCAGCGACATCTACCGCGATCAGATGACCGATATCGGGGCCGACCTGCCCGGCGCGTCTGAAAAGCTCGAAGGCGCGATTCGGGAAACCACCCCTGTTGCCTCGCATAAAGGGCAATTGTCGCTGAAACGGGACGCGTTTCTGGACGGGCGCATTTTTGACCCTCAGGGTATCTGACGCCTAAAAAATAGGCACAGTCCGACGGCAAATCGAGCAATCGCAGAAAATCATGCCGCATTGCAGCAAAACTGCTTGAACCGTGACCCGGTTTTTTCGAATCTGACCTCAACGGCACGCAATGGCGTGTGTCGATGAACTTCTTCCCAAAGTTTGGGATCGACTGAGCAAAGCCGCTCACACTCTGGCCACGTCCTCCCGGCCAGAGCGTGCAGCGGCTTTTTTGTTTTTCATCCCCGGCATCCCCGGGACCAAGAAAAGGGACAGACCCACATGAAGAAATTCCTTGCAGGCCTTGTCGCCACCACCGCCCTGATCAGCCCGGCCATGGCCGAGACGCTGGAACTGGAAAAAGACGAACTGACCTTCGGCTTTATTAAACTGACCGATATGGCCCCTTTGGCCGTGGCTTACGAGAATGGATACTTCCTGGACGAGGGCCTGTTTGTAACGCTCGAAGCACAGGCCAACTGGAAAGTGCTGCTGGATGGCGTGATCGACGGGCAGTTGGATGGTGCGCATATGCTGGCCGGTCAGCCCCTGGCCGCGACCATTGGTTACGGCACCGAGGCGCATATCGTCACCCCCTTCTCGATGGACCTGAACGGCAACGGCATCACCGTGTCAAACGCGATCTGGGAAGAGATGAAGCCGAACATCCCGGTGATGGAGGACGGGCGTCCACAGCACCCGATTTCCGCCGAGGCGCTGGCCCCGGTGGTCGAGAAATACAAATCCGAGGGCAAGCCGTTCAACATGGGCATGGTTTTCCCGGTTTCGACCCACAATTACGAGCTGCGCTACTGGCTGGCCGCCGGTGGTCTGAACCCGGGTTATTACAGCCCCGAAGACGTGACCGGTCAGATCGGTGCGGATGTATTCCTGTCGGTCACCCCTCCGCCGCAAATGCCTGCGACACTCGAGGCTGGTACTATCTACGGCTACTGCGTGGGTGAGCCATGGAACCAGCAGGCGGTGTTCAAAGGTATCGGTGTGCCGGTGATCACCGACTATGAGCTGTGGAAGAACAACCCGGAAAAGGTCTTCGGCATCACCGCCGAGTTCGCCGAAGAATACCCCAACACCACCCGCGCCGTCACCAAGGCCCTGATCCGCGCCGCGATTTGGCTGGACGAGAACGACAACGCCAACCGCCCCGCCGCAGTCGAGATGCTGAGCCAGCCGGAATACGTGGGCGCCGATTACGACGTGATCGCGAACTCGATGACCGGCACCTTCGAATACGAGAAGGGCGACAAGCGCGAGGTACCCGATTTCAACGTGTTCTTCCGCTATAACGCGACCTACCCGTTCTATTCCGACGCCATCTGGTACCTGACCCAGATGCGCCGCTGGGGCCAGATTGCCGA
Source organism: Ruegeria sp. AD11(2025) (assembly GCF_056542405.1). NCBI lineage: Bacteria > Pseudomonadati > Pseudomonadota > Alphaproteobacteria > Rhodobacterales > Roseobacteraceae > Ruegeria > Ruegeria sp. AD11(2025). The sequence goes on from NZ_JBQFZU010000013.1 coordinate 129,767, forward strand.
ACCGCAGACGGACGCGTGGTATGATGAGATCGCCAAATCCGTCTATCGCCCCGACATCTATCTGGACGCCGCCCGCATGTTGGTGGACGAAGGTCTGGCGAATGAGGCCGACTTTCCCTGGGACAGCGACGGATACAAGGCCCCGACGCCTGCCGCGGATATCATCGACGGTATTCCCTATGACGCCCGTCAGCCCAATGCCTACCTGCAAAGCCTGCCGATTGGCCTGAAGGGCGAGCAGGTCGTCATCGGCTCCGAAGTTCAGGGGTAACCCCACTCCCCGGCCCACATGGCCGGGGTTTTCCCACCCGATTCAAAATCCCACCCCGCCCGGGCACCGATCCGGGCCAGGAGACCGCAAGATGACCGCCATCGACCACGAAACACTCTCTGACGATGCTGAACGCGAGGCGCACCGCGCGCGCCTGTTCACCCGGATCAATTCCGCCGATAAATGGTTCCAGGTTCTGGGCCTGTCCTGGATCACCCCCATCCTGCGCGCCGCCGCAGGCGACAACCCCCGCGCCCAGATGGGCGAAATCTGGCGTCTGCTGGCCGTGCCGCTGCTGGCGATCTGCGCCTTTTTGCTGCTGTGGGGCACGCTGGCGCCAAAGGTGCAAACCTCTCTGGGGGCCGTCCCCGGACCGGCTCAGGTCTGGTCCGAGGCGGTCAGCCTGCATCAGGACGCGCAGGCCAAGGCCGCCAAGAAGGCCAAGTTCGAGGCGATGGTCGAAAAGCGGAACCAGAAATTCATCGATGCAGGCCAGCCCGAAAAAGTCAAAGAAGTCGCCTATACTGGCGCGCCGAGCTATTACAACCAGATCTGGACCTCGATCAAAACCGTCTTCTTCGGCTTTCTGATCGCCACCATTGTGGCCGTGCCGCTGGGCATCGCTGCAGGTCTGTCGCCCACCGCAAACGCCGCGCTGAACCCGCTGATCCAGATTTTCAAACCGGTCTCGCCGCTGGCCTGGTTGCCGATTGTGACAATGATCGTCTCAGCCGTGTACGTCACCAATGATGGCTGGTTCGCCAAGTCTTTCCTGATCTCGGCCATCACTGTGACGCTGTGTTCGCTGTGGCCGACGCTGATCAACACCTCGCTGGGTGTGGCGTCGATCGACAAGGATCTGGTGAATGTCTCCAAGGTTCTGAAAATGAACACCTATACCAAGGTCACCAAGCTGGTGCTGCCCTCGGCCCTGCCGCTGATCTTCACCGGTCTGCGCCTGTCGCTTGGTGTTGGCTGGATGGTTCTGATCGCGGCCGAGATGCTGGCGCAGAACCCCGGTCTGGGCAAATTCGTCTGGGATGAGTTCCAGAACGGCTCCTCCAGCTCGCTCGCCAAGATCATGGTGGCCGTGTTCACCATCGGCATCATCGGCTTCCTGCTGGATCGCGTTATGTATGCGCTGCAGTCGCTGTTCACCTTCTCGAACAACCGGTGATCGACATGGCTGTGATAGAATTCAAAAACGTCAGCAAATCCTTCGGCACCGGTACTGCTGCGACGGATGTGCTGAAAGACATCAACCTCTCGGTTCAGGAAGGCGAGTTCGTGGTGTTGCTGGGCTTTTCCGGCACCGGCAAGACCACGCTGATCAACCTGATGGCGGGGATCGAGTTCCCGTCAAAGGGTCGCGTCATCTTCCGTGACACACCTATCACCGGCCCCGCGCCCGAGCGAGGGGTTATTTTCCAGAACTACTCGCTGATGCCGTGGCTGACGGTGACCGGCAATATCCGTCTGGCGGTGGATGCGGTGTTCCCAAAGATGCCCAAAGCCGAGAAAGAGGAGAAGGTCGCGCATTACATCCGCATGGTCGGCCTGAGCCACGCCGCGGGTCGTCGCCCCGCCGAACTGTCGGGCGGGATGCGGCAGCGGGTGAACGTGGCGCGCGCCCTGGCGATGGACCCCGAGGTTCTGTTGCTGGACGAACCGCTTAGCGCGCTCGACGCGCTGACCCGCGGCAATCTGGCGGAAGAGATCGAAAAGATCTGGGAAGAGAACCGCAAAACCTGTGTCCTGATCACCAATGACGTGGATGAGGCGATCTTACTGGCCGACCGTATCATCCCTCTGAATCCCGATGGCACCTTGGGGACCGAGTTCAAGGTTTCGATCCCCCGCCCCCGCGACCGCTCGGCCATGAACCATGATGAGACGTTCAAAGCCCTGCGTGGCGAGGTCACCAAATACCTGATGGATGTGGGGATCGAGGCCAAGGTCGAAGGCACCAAGACTCTGCCTGACGTGACCCCGATCCACGGTGTTCCGGCGGCGGTGAAAGAGGCGCAGACGGGCCTGATCGACGAGCGCTATCTGGACTTCAGCCAATTGCACAAGGTCTACCCCACGCCCAAAGGTCCGCTGACCGTGGTCGAGGATTTCAACCTCAAGCTCAATCGCGGTGAGTTCATCTCGCTGATCGGTCACTCGGGCTGTGGCAAGTCCACGGTGCTGACCATGGCGGCCGGTCTGAACGACATCTCGAAAGGCGCGATCAAGCTGGATGGCCGCCATGTGGAAGGGGCCGACCCGGAACGTGCCGTGGTGTTCCAATCGCCCTCGCTGTTCCCATGGCTTACGGCCAAGGAAAACGTCTCGGTCGGTGTCGACCGCGTCTATCCCCGCGCCAGCCAGGCCGAGCGTCAGGATGTGGTGGAATACTATCTGGAACGTGTCGGTCTGGCCGATGCGATGGACAAATCCGCCGCTGACCTGTCGAACGGTATGCGCCAGCGCGTCGGCATCGCCCGCGCCTTTGCGCTCAGCCCGAAACTGCTGCTGCTGGATGAACCCTTCGGGATGCTCGACAGCCTGACCCGATGGGAGCTGCAGGAAGTTCTGATGGAGGTCTGGTCGCGCACCAAAGTCACCACCATCTGCGTCACCCATGACGTGGACGAGGCGATCCTGCTGGCCGACCGCGTGGTGATGATGACGAACGGCCCGCAGGCCACGATCGGCAAGATCACCAATGTCGACCTGCCGCGCCCGCGCACCCGCAAGGCGCTGCTGGCCCATCCCGACTACTACGAATACCGGCAAGAGGTGTTGGATTTCCTCGAGGAATACGAGCACGGCGCGAAGCCCAAGCCGAAAACCCCTTCCCCCAATGCCATTGCCGCGGAGTGAATGACATGAAACAGAAACTTGTGGTCATCGGAGCCGGCATGGCCTCGGGCCGGGTGCTGGAGCATCTGACCGACGCCGCCCCCGATGCGTTCGACATCACCCTGTTCAACGCCGAGCCGCGCGGCAATTACAACCGCATCATGCTCAGCCCGGTTCTGGCCGGTGATCAGACCTATGAAGAGATCGTGACCCATGACGACGCCTGGTATGCCGAACGTGGCATTACCTGTCGGTTTGGCGAGAAGGTCGTCAAGATCGACCGCGACCTGAAAGTGGTTGAGGGCGAGAACGGCCATGTGCCCTACGACAAGCTGATCTTCGGCACCGGTTCGAACCCGTTCATGATCCCGATGCCTGGGCATGATCTGGACGGTGTGATCGCCTATCGCGATCTGGAAGACACCCAACAGATGATGGGCATGGGCGCGGGCAACAAGGTCGTCGTGATCGGCGGCGGCCTGCTGGGTCTTGAGGCCGCTGCAGGCATGGCCGCACGCGGCGCAGACGTGACCGTGGTGCATATCATGGGCCACCTGATGGAGCGTCAGCTGGACCCCACCGCAGGGTATCTGCTGAAGAAATCGCTGGAAGAAAAAGGCATCACCGTTTTGCTCAACGCCAAGTCGACCGAGATCGCTGGCGAGAACGGCAAGGCGCGGGCGCTGCTGCTGGAGGACGGCACGGAATTGCCCTGCGACCTGTTGGTGATGGCGGTGGGTATCCGCCCCAACGTGGCACTGGCACAGGAGACGGGCCTTGCCGTGGGGCGCGGCATCCATGTGGACGACCAGATGATCACCTCGGATGCCGATGTCTTTGCCATCGGTGAATGTGTCGAACATCAGGGCGAGGTATTTGGCCTTGTCGCGCCGCTTTATGATCAGGCGAAAGTGCTGGCACAGACCCTGCTGGGCGAAGAGGCCGCGTTCAAACAACGCTCGCTGTCGACCAAGCTGAAGGTCACCGGCTGCGACCTGTTCAGCGCCGGTGATTTTGCCGAGGGCGAGACCCGCGAAGACATCGTTTTCCGCGACCCGGCCCGCGGTGTTTACAAGCGGCTGGTGCTGGAAGATGACAAGCTGGTGGGAGCGGTCATGTATGGCGATACCGGTGACAGCACCTGGTTCTTTGGCCTGATCCGTGATGGTGAGGACGTGTCCGAGATGCGCGAAACGCTGATCTTCGGCCCGGCCTATCAGGAGGGCGGCTCTGCGGACCCTCTCTCAGCCGTTGCAGCATTGCCGCCTGAAGCGGAAATCTGTGGCTGCAACGGCGTTTGCAAATCCGACATCACCGCTGCCATTGAAGGCGGCGCAACCGATCTGGGTACGATCCGCGCGACGACCAAGGCCAGCGCCTCCTGCGGGACTTGCACCGGGCTAGTCGAGCAGTTGTTGCAGGTCACGCTGGGCGATGACTTCCAGATGCCCACCGCTCAGCCCATCTGCGGCTGCTGCGACCTGACCCATGAAGACGTCCGCCGCCTGATCAAGTCGAGCGAGCTGAAAAGTCAGGAGGCCGTCTGGCAGGAGCTGGGCTGGAAAACCCGCAACGGCTGTCATGCCTGCCGCCCGGCGGTGAACTTCTATCTGCTGGCCGACTGGCCGGTGGAGTATCAGGACGACCCGCAAAGCCGTTTCGTCAACGAACGCAAACACGCCAACATTCAGAAGGACGGCACGTTCAGCGTTGTGCCCCGCATGTGGGGCGGCATCACCAATCCGGCCGAGCTGCGCGCGATTGCCGATGCGGCCGAGAAATACGATGTGCCCACCGTCAAAGTCACCGGTGGACAGCGTATCGACCTGCTGGGCGTGAAAGGGTCCGACCTGCCCTATATCTGGTCCGATCTGAACAAGGCCGGGCTGGTCTCGGGTCACGCCTATTCCAAGGGTTTGCGCACGGTGAAAACCTGTGTCGGCACCGATCACTGCCGGTTCGGGACGCAGGACAGCACGGGTCTTGGCGTGAAGCTGGAGAAGATCCTGTGGGGCTCTTGGACGCCGCACAAGCTGAAGCTGGCGGTCTCGGGCTGTCCGCGCAACTGCGCCGAGGCAACCTGCAAGGATATCGGCGTCGTCTGCGTGGATTCGGGCTATCAGATCAGCGTCGGCGGCGCGGCGGGTATGGACGTCAAGGAAACCGAGCTGCTGGTGCAGATGCCGACCGAGGACGAAGCGATTGAGGTCGTCATGGCCGTCACACAAGCCTATCGCGAGGGCGGCAAGTATCTGGACCGCCTTTACAAATGGATGGCCAAGGTTGGCCTCGACTGGATCAAGGAAACCGTGGTGGATGATCTGGATAACCGCCGCGCGCTGGTTGAACGCTTTGAACTCAGCCAATCCATCTATCGCAAAGACCCATGGGCCGAGCAGGCCAAGGAGGCCCCGCGCTTTGCGCCACTGGCCGATCTGACACTGGAGGCCGCAGAATGAGCTGGATCGACATCGGACATATCAACGACATCCCCCTGCGCGGCGCGCGCGTGGTAAAAACCCCGGTCGGCTGCATCGCCCTGTTCCGCACGGCAGAGAATGAAGTCTTTGCCGCCTCGGACCGCTGCCCCCATAAGGGCGGGCCGCTGTCCGAAGGCATCGTGCACGGGCAGTCCGTCACCTGCCCGCTGCACAATTGGGTGTTCGACCTGAACTCCGGTCAGGCGCAAGGCGCGGATGAGGGACAGATCGCCACCTATCTGGTGCAGTTGGACGGCGACCGCATCCTGCTGGATAGCACCTCGCTGGGGCAAAGGAGCGCCGCGTGAAGGACCTGACCGCCTGCGCCAAGCGCTCGACCTGCCCCTATTGCGGGGTCGGCTGCGGTGTTCTGCTGCAGCCGGACGGTGCCGGAGGCCTGACGGTCACCGGCGATCCGGACCACCCGGCCAATCAGGGGCGGCTCTGTTCAAAGGGTTCCGCGCTGGCCGAGACCATCGGACTGTCGCATCGCCTGCTGGCCCCGCGCATCTCGGGCGTCGAGACCGGTTGGAATGACGCGCTGCAACTGGTCGCAGACCGGTTCCGCGACACCATCTCGGAACACGGGCCGGATTCGGTGGCCTTCTATGCCTCGGGCCAGTTGCTGACCGAGGATTATTATGTCGCCAACAAACTGATGAAAGGCTTCATCGGGTCGGCTAATATCGACACCAATTCGCGGCTCTGCATGGCCTCGACCGTCGCAGGGCACAAGCGGGCCTTCGGCACCGACACCGTCCCCGGCACCTATGAGGATATCGACGAGGCCGATCTGGTGGCTCTGGTCGGGTCCAATCTGGCGTGGTGCCACCCGGTTCTGTATCAGCGTCTGATGGCGGCACGGCAGGCACGCGGGACAAAGATTGTGGTGATCGACCCACGTCGCACCGCCTCCTGCGACAGCGCCGATCTGCATTTGCCACTGGCAGCGGGCAGCGACGTGGCGCTGTTCAACCACCTGCTGACCCAGATCGACGCACGTGGGCTGGTGGATACGAATTTCCTGCCGCATACCATCGGCTTTCACGCGGCGCTGGACAGTGCAATGGCCGACGATGTGTCGGTCACCGGGCTGAACCCGAAAGATATCGCCACATTCTCCGACATGTGGACCGGCACGGAAAACGTTGTGACCATTTTCAGCCAGGGCGTGAACCAATCGACTGCGGGCAGTGACAAGGTCAACGCCATCCTCAACTGCCATTTGGCGAGCGGCCGGATCGGCAAACCGGGCTGTGGGCCGCTGTCGGTCACCGGGCAACCCAACGCCATGGGCGGGCGCGAGGTCGGGGGTCTGGCCAATATGCTCGCCTGCCATCTGGATATCGAAAACGCCGACCACCGCGCGGCAGCGCGCGATTTCTGGTCGGCGCCGAGGATGCCCAAAGCCCCTGGTCTGAAAGCGGTGGACATGTTCCGCGCCATCGGCGACGGGCAGATCAAGGCGCTGTGGGTGATCCACACCAACCCCGCCGCGTCAATGCCCGAGGCTGATGCGGTGCGCGACGCCATCGCCGCCTGCCCGTTCACCGTAGTCTCGGACATCACCGACCGCACCGATACGGCTCGGTTGGCCGATGTGCTGCTGCCCGCCGCGGCCTGGGCCGAGAAAGAGGGCACCGTTACCAATTCCGACCGTACTATCAGCCGCCAGCGCGCGGTTCTGCCCGCCCCCGGACAGGCCCGTGCCGACTGGGATATCCTGTGCGAGGTCGGTCGGCGGATGGGCTGGAGCACCGCATTCGACTTTCAAAGCCCGGGCGAGATTTTCCGCGAACACGCGGCGCTGTCCAGTGTGGCGGCACGGTTTGGCAAGGATTTCGACATCTCGGGTCTCGCCGATCTGAACGCCGCAGACTACGACGCGCTGGAGCCGACGCGCTGGCCCGTGACCGCCACGCGGCAGGGCGGGCGGTTCTTCGCGGACGGCCAGTTTTTTCACACTGATGGCAAAGCCCGACTGTTGCCGGTCAAATGGCGCCCCCCTGCGGCGCAGACCAGCCCACGCTATCCGTTCTGGTTTAACACCGGGCGGCTGCGCGACCAGTGGCACACAATGACCCGCAGCGGATTGTCGCCCCGCCTGTCGGCGCACCTGCCCGAGCCATTTCTGGACATCCACCCGGACGACGCCCGGGCCCATGGGGTTTCCACCGCCGATCTGGTCGAAGTGACCAGTCCGCATGGAAATGCCGTCCTGCGCGCGCGGATCAACAGGGATGTCTCCCAGGGTCAGGTCTTTGCCCCGATCCACTGGACCGGAGAAACCGCACCCTCGGCCCGCATCGACGCGGTGGTGGCGGCAGCAACCGACCCGATCTCGGGTCAACCTGAAAGCAAGGCGTCGGTCGTGAATGTCACCCGGTTCAACGCCGCATGGTACGGGTTCGCGGTATCCGACCGTGAAATGACGCCAAACTGTGACTATTGGGCTCAAAGTCCGACCAAATCCGGCTATCGCGCGGAGCTGGCCGGTCTTAAACCCATCGATGACTGGCGCGCCGCAGCCCGCGACCTGTTCGGGTTACCAGACGCCGAAATCACCGCAGTCGAGGATCCGGCCCGAAGTGTGGCCCGTCTGGCCTGCCACCGGAACGGACGGTTGGTTGCCGCCCTGTTTGTCTCGCCCCAACCGGTTGCGGTGATGCGCGATTATCTGGCGACGCTGCCACAGGTACCCAATCTGTGCCTGCTGTCCGGCCGCGCGCCGGCGGACATGCCGAACCCGGGGCCTATTCTGTGCTCCTGCTTTGATATTGGCGTGAATACGATCCTGACGAAGATCGAGACCCAAGGCTTGACCTCGGTCGAAGCCATTGGCGAGGCGCTGCAGGCTGGCACCAATTGCGGCTCATGCCGCCCGGAACTGGCCACACTTCTTGCCTCGGCCCAACAGAAAGAGGCCGCCGAATAGGAAACCCCCGCCATTTTGGCGGGGGGGATCTGATTATTATTCTGCTGCGTCTTGGTATGCGTCCATTGGGGGGCATGTGCAGACGAGGTTTCGGT
>NZ_JBQFZU010000014.1:0-102994 GCF_056542405.1 Ruegeria sp. AD11(2025)
TTCGAGGGGATGTGAAAGATGTCGTCGCGTTGGTCAATCTCCTCGATCACCCCGGCCAGCTGTTTGCAGGGCACGGTGGTGACAAACGAGATATCGTTTGCGACCAGATCATCCGTAATCTTTTTGTCTATGTTCATATCTGGTCTGTTCGTCCTGCTTGAGGTACCTAGGGCGCGATTTTGGGTTCATATTCTGCGATGCACATGCACGGCGCACCCGGCATGGCGAACCACACGCGATGCGGTCGAGCCCAGGAAATAGTCGCTGAGCCCCGGCTTGTGTGAGCCGATAACGATGCAGTCAAAGTCATTGCTATTGGCATAGTCGATGATGGTCCGGGCAGTATGGCCCTTGACGATCTCGGGCTGGATACCCTCCAGTTCCTCGGTCTTTTCGCGCAACAAACTGGCCGCCGCGCGGAATCCATCGGCAACTGCGTCCTTGTCCAGATAGGCACTGACCGAGCCCTGCGGCATCTCGTAAACATGCAGCGCAACAATTTCGCTGCCTTTTGCCGAAAGCGCCCGTGCCACTTCCAGCGTGTGCTGCGAAATGCCGTGGTCCAGCGCCATTGGAACCAGAATTTTCTTATACATGAAACCCTCCGTTTCTGTTGGACCAGAGCCCACAGACGGCCGCCAATAAGACCCACGCGGTCTGCCGGAAAACTTCGGCCGTATTTGTGTACGGTGCCGAAAAAGGTGGTTTTCTGCAAGGTTTTGCGACAAGACTCCTGCCCTGAGGCCCCCGCGCAGTCAGATTGAAGGGTATCCGATGTTCATCCATCCGCGTGTAGGTCAAACTGTTCGTCAGGGAAATACTTGGCCAAACGCACATCCGCAGCGCGGGCATGGCCTTCCATCCCCTCAAGCCTGGAAATTCGGGCAGTGGCGACAGCGACAGGCTTCGATCCTTCCCGCGTGGCACGTTGCCAGGTGACGATCTTCATGTACTTGTGGACGCTCAACCCTCCAGTATAGCTGGCCGCCCCCGAGGTCGGCAAAACGTGGTTGGTGCCGGTGGCCTTGTCGCCATAAGACACAGTGGTCTCTTCACCCAGAAACAACGACCCATAACAGGTCAGCCGGTCCAGCCACCAATCCAGGTCCTCGGCCTGGACGGTCAAATGTTCGGGGGCGTATTCGTCCGAACAGGCGGCCATTTCCTCACGATCCGAACAGACGATGACCTCGGCATAGTCGCGCCATGCGGCGGCCGCATTTTCGCGGTTCAGGGTGGGCAGATCGTCTATAAGCTTCGGCACCAGCGTCATCACCTCCTGCGCCAGATCCCGGTCATCGGTTACCAGCCAGACGGGCGAGTTGTACCCATGCTCGGCCTGGCTGACCAAATCGGTGGCCACCACATGCGCGTCGGCGCTGCTGTCAGCAAGGATCAAGCTGTCGGTAGGACCCGCGATCATGTCGATGCCGACTTTGCCATAGAGAATCCGCTTGGCCTCGGCCACGAACTGGTTGCCCGGGCCCACAAGGATATTGGCCCGCGGCAGGCCGAACAGGCCATAGGTCATCGCGGCCACGCCCTGCACACCGCCCATGGCCAGAATACTGTCTGCCCCACAGATATGCGCGGCATAGACAATCGCTGGCGCAACGCCCTCGCCTGGGCGCGGCGGAGAACAGGCGGTGATATGGCGGCATCCGGCGACCTTGGCCGTGGTAACGGTCATGATCGCGCTGGCGGTATGGCTATAGCGCCCTCCGGGCACATAGCAGCCCGCCGCATCCACCGGGATCGCCTTTTGACCGGCGACGAACCCCGGAACGATCTCTGTCTGCACATCGGCCACGGTTGCCTTCTGCGTTTCAGCAAAGCGGCGCACATTGTCGTGGGCAAAGCGGATATCGGCCTTCAGTCTTTCCGGAACCCGTGCGATAGCAGCGTCAATCTCGGCCTGCGTCATCAAGACATTGCCGTCGAACTTGTCGAATCTGGCTGCGTATTCCAGCGCCTTGGCATCACCGCCAGCCTCAATATCAGCAAGGATGGTCCTGACCGTATCATTCACCTCGGAGGCATGGGATTGCGCTGTCAAGATGGCTTTTTTCAAATAGTCACGAGGCATGCTCAGCTGGTCCTATTCACGGGTCTTTCTTCCGGATTCGGCTTACCGGATTTGTAAGCCCTTACATCAAAGATGCAAGCGCTTACACATCTACTTTTCTTAAGCCGTGCTTGAGTTTAAGCTTATTGGCAAAAGCAAATCTCAGGTTTGAAAATGCCTAAACTTCGATCCGCGCCCACATTGGACGATGTCGCCAAACTGGCGGGCGTTTCAACAGCGACCGTGTCGCGCTGCATGAATGATCCCGACCGGGTGGTAGAGGCAACGCGTCAGCGCGTTCTGTCAGCGGTGGACAAGCTGGGATACACGCCGAACTTTGCCGCGCGGGTGATGGTAGCCAAGCGAACCCGGACGATCGGTGCGATCATTCCCACCATGGAGAACGCTATTTTCGCGCGCGGCCTACAGGCTTTTCAGGAAGAACTGCACACACGCGGTTACACACTGCTGGTATCAAGTTCGGCCTACGATCCCGACCTTGAAGAAGAGCAAATCCGGACGCTGGTCGCGCGCGGTGCGGACGGGTTGCTATTGATCGGGCATGACCGCAATCCGCGGGTTTACAAAGATCTTGCGCTCCGCGACATCCCGGTAATGATCGCGTGGTCCTTTCTGGCGGATGCACAGGTTGCTTCGGTCGGGTTTGACAATCGCGCAGCCATGGCCGAGCTGACGAACCGCGTGATCGGGCTGGGCCACCAACGGATCGGAGTGATTTCCGGCATCACCGCTGGCAATGATCGGGCGCGTCTTCGGATTGAAGGTATAAAGGACGCGGTCCGGCAGAACGGGATTTCCCCGTCAGGTTTAGCGATCGTTGAAACACCCTACCAGATCGAAAACGGTGCCGATGCCTTTACCGAACTGATGTCACAGAACGCCCCGCCTACGGCAATCCTGTGCGGCAACGACGTTCTGGCCGTCGGCGCACTGCATCGGGCGCGTGAGATGGGATTAAATGTGCCCAAGGATGTTTCTGTCACCGGGTTCGACGATATCGAGCTGGCCCGGGTCGCCACCCCCGCGCTGACGACGGTGCATGTACCGCACCGCGAAATGGGTCAACGGGCCGCGTCGGCTCTGGTTGATATGCTGGAAAACCAGGCCCCAGGCACTGGCACGCGGCTAGTGACCCATATCGTCGAGCGTCAATCCCTCGGACCGCCGGCCAGCGCCTAGGCAGCCTCGGCCTCCATGGTGCGGAAATCGTCCTTTAACCAGGAATGGGCCCCACACATCGGATCGGTGAAATGCTGCCGGATCAGCTTTACCATCACTTTCTGGATCAGCTTCGAGGTCGTCTCGGGATACACTTCGGTCGTGAAAAGGGACACGGTGCGTACGAAGTTGCGCCCCGGAAACGGCAGCGCCCGAACGTTGTCGTGGAACCTTTGTGCGCGGTGGAAACAGGCGGCCGTCGTGATCGCCCAACCGCTGCCCTCGGCGACAAGACCGATGATCGAGTGGTTGCACTCCATTTCAAACCGGTTCGGCAGATTGTATTTGCTGCGGGTTAGTTGAATTTCAATCTGCTTGCCGATCATGTAGTCCCGCGAATAGCGCAGCAAGGGCAATTCCGCATCGGGTTTTAGCAGGTCTTCGGGTTCTCCGCTGAACGTGTTGGGCAGAATTACGATAAACGGGTCGCGCATCAGCGGGTATTCGATCAACCCCTCGGTCCGCTCCGAGGGCTGGGTGGCAACCCCGGCATCCAACTTATGCTCTTGCAGATTGTTGATGATCTCGTGACTGGGGCGCGTGTAGTGGCGAAAGCTGCAACGCGGCAGAGCCTGTGCCAAAAAGCGGAACAGGTCCGGGGCGATCTGGTTGTCGAAATCGTCAATCAAGGCCAACCGCAGATCCGTTGCGTGCTTCCAGTTGCCGGAGCGGATTTCGGCCTCTCCCCGTTTCAGCACCGTGAGCCCGTCGCGGACATATCGCGCGAACACCTCGCCCGCAGGGGTCAGCCCCATCGGACGCCGCCCATGATCGACCAGATCAACGCCCAGCGCGCCTTCGAGGCTGCGCAAGTGGTTCGAGACGGTGCTGATCGACAGCCCCGTTTCCGAAGCGACCTGCTGGATCGACCCCGATTTGGCAACCAGACGGAAGACTTCCAGCCAGCGAAGGCTCAGAGATTTGGACACTGGACACCCGTTGTTTCGATTTCTTCGAAACAAACCAAGCAAAGATTCACACAAACGGCAATGGTGAAGTTGGCCGAGCGGTCACGCTCTCATGCGCTCAAAACCCGGATCATAAGGTGATGGCGGGATAACTGTCGCACGCACGCGCTGACCACAGGAGTCTAACTCCATCTCAGTTCCGATATCTGCCAGATCGGGTCGCACGAAGCCATGCGCAAGATTCAGCCCTGTGCGATACCCCCAATCACCCGAGGTGATCGTGCCGACAACCTGCGAGCCCAGCATCAAAGATGCCCCGGGATGAGCGGGTTGTCGGGTGGCGTGAATGTGCAAGACGACCAGAGTTTTACGCGGCCCCTCGGCCTGCCGTTTCAACAAGGCGTCCCGCCCTGTGAAATCTCGCTTGTCCGGCTTCACGAAACGGTCGAGGCCGGTTTCGAAGGGGTCGAATTCGGTGATCAGATCGGCCTTCCAATGCAGGAAGCTCTTCTCCATTCGCATGGATTCCACTGCCCGCGCGCCGAAGAGTCTCAGCCCATGAGCCTCTCCGGCCTGCCGCAACGCCAGATAAGCCGCATAGAGCGACGCGTTGGGGACATGGATTTCATAAGCCAGTTCACCTGAGAAACTGACGCCCATCACCGTCACCGGAGCAATCCCGACGAAACACTCCCGCACGCTGAGCCACGGAAATGCCGCTGCGGACCAGTCACCGCGTGCGCTGGCGGACAGGACATCGCGCGCCTTGGGGCCAGCCAGCACCAGAATGGTCTGGTCGTTGGTCAGGCTGCGCAATTGCACGTCTTCATCGGCGCGCAGGTGTTGGGTCAACCAATCCATGTCGTGAAACTCACTTGCGGCGGCGGATCCGTACCACAGGCGGTCCGGCCCCCGGTCGCTGGCGGGCAGGTTGGCGACGGTCGCCTCAGCCTTGACCATGCCCTGATGGTTTAGCAAGTAGCCCAGCCCAACCCGGCCATCGCGTCGGGTGACGGTGCCGCAAAACATCCTATCCAGAAAAGCGTGCCGGTCCGCGCCTGTGATCTCAATCCGGTTGAACCCGTTCACCTCGGCCAGCCCGACGCCGTTCTGCACGTTGGCCACCTCAGCTGCGACCAGATCAAATGTTTCGTCAAAACCGAAACTGAGAGACGGCGAGAAATCGGGGGTAGGCTTGATATACTCCACCCTCTCCCAACCATTGACCACGGTGAATTCCGCCCCTTCAGCTGCCAACACCGGAGTCAGAGGCGTCGTCTTGGCCGGCCGCCCGGCGGGGCGGTGTTCGTGCGGAAAGTGAAAGCGGAACTCGTTTTGATAGTCTTCGATGGCTTTCAGCGCCGTCAGTTCCACATTCGCATGACCAGTGAACCGGCGCGGGTCCAGACACCACGTGTCGTAACATGCTTCGCCATGCACAATCTGCTGGGCCAGCAGCCAGCCGTGGCCGCCGCCCTCACCCAACCCAGCGCGCAGGCCGATGATGCAGAACGCGTTGCGCTTGCCCGGGATCGGCCCGACCAAGGGCGCACCGTCGATCGTGTAGGTGATCGGGCCGTTGACAACCGTGTGAACGCCTACCTCCATCAACGCCGGCATACGGGCAAATGCGCCCTCCAATACATCGGTCACCCGGTCCAGATCGTCTGGGCACAGGGCATTGACGAAGTTCGGATCGATCCCGTCCATGCCCCAAGTTTTGCAGTTCTGTTCGTAGAACCCCAACAGCAGCCCGTTCTTTTCCTGTCTGCAATAGTAGTCACTGATTGGGCACCGCAGCAGGGGCATCCTGTGACCCGCATCCCGGATGGCAGGGATCTCTTCGGTAAGAAAATACTGGTGCTCCATGGACGAGACAGGGTGATGCACCCCCATCATCGCGCCGACCTCGTTCACCCGATAGCCGCAGGCGTTGACCACGATGTCACAATCGATATCGCCATGTTCGGTATGGACCGTCCAGGTGTCGTCGCCGTGCTGGGTCAAACCGACAACCGGCGTGTTGCGATAAACCTCGGCCCCCGCCTTGCGCGCGCGCCGCGCCAGCGCCTGACACAGCTGCGCCGGGTCGATGTCGCCATCCATCGGATCCCACAAACCGCCAATCAGGTTCTCGGTCGAGATCAGCGGGTGGCGGCGGGCGCATTCTTCGGCGTCGATCACCTCGAAATGCACATCCATCCCGCGCGCCATCGACGTGAAATGGCGATAACCCTGCATCTGCGCCTCGGTATTGGCCAGACGGATGCCACCGTCCCCGTGGTGGTAGTTGATCGGATAATCCGGGTCCTCGGCCAGTTCCTTGTACAGTTGGATCGAGTGCGATTTCAGGCCCACCATCGTCTGGTTCATGCCGAAATTCGTCACCTGCGCCGCAGAATGCCATGTCGTGCCCGAGGTCAGTTCGTTGCGTTCCACCAGAACCACATCCGTCCACCCCTCCTGCGTCAGGTGATAAAGTGTCGAACAACCGGCGATCCCGCCCCCGATCACAACAACTTTGGTGCGCGACTTCATTGGCTCTGCTCCCTCTGGTCCGGGACAAGTTTTGCGGAAGAATGGACCGGGCCGACAATAGGGCCAGTGACTGTATTGAAAAATCGAAACTGCGATTGAGGATTCTGATATTCGCAGTTCCCCTTTGCGACGGGGCAGAGTTGCCGCTTAGTGTGCCCGGAGGAATAGCGGGAAAGGATAGGGATGTCCTCGGAAGGTGGCAAACGAAGCGGTCGGCGGGCACGGCACGCTCAGCGCGCGGCCAAGCCTGTTTTTGATCCCTGCCCGCCCGGTCAAAAAGGAGGCGCGTTCAAACCACTGAAACCAGCTGAGCTTGAGCAAATCTACGACACCGCACTGCGCCTGCTAGAGACGCTGGGCATGGGCAACGTGCCGGACCGGCTGGCCGTTGATCTGCTAGCCGCTGGTGCGCAGCCGGGAGAACAGGATCGGCTGGTCTTTCCGCGCAAAATGGTGGAGCGGTTGGTCAATTCCGCCGCCAAGACATTCACCTTCCACGGCCGGGACGAAACACGCTCCATTCAGGTGGGTGGAGACCGCGTATACTTCGGTACCGGAGGCGCCGCCGTACAGACATTGGATATCGACAGCGGGCTCTATCGCCCCTCGACGCTGATCGATCTGCATGACTTCACCCGGTTGCAGGACACTCTGGCTAATGTCAGCTGGTTTACCCGCTGCTGCGTGGCGACCGATGTACCCGATGTGCGCGATCTGGACATCAACACGGCTTATGCGCTGGTGCGCAACACGACCAAACCGGTGGCCACATCGTTCACGCTGGCTGAAAACGTCGCTCCGATTGTCGAGATGCTGGACATCGTGGCCGGTGGGCCGGGCGAATTCGCCAAGCGGCCCTTTTTGAAGGCCCATATCAGCCCGGTGATTTCTCCGCTGCGCTATGGAGAGGATGCGGTGGACGTGGTCTATGAATGCGTTGCCCACAACATTCCCATGTCCTGCATCACCGCCGCGCAGGCCGGGGCCACTGCCCCAGCGACCCTGGCTGGATTTCTGGCGCAATCTCTGGCCGAAACGCTGGCCAGCCTTGTGATGGTCAACGCGATCCAGCCCGGTTTTCCGATGGTGTTCTCCAACTGGCCCCTGATCGTGGACCTGCGCACCGGCTCCTTCGCCGGGGGCAGCGGTGAGACCGCCATTCTGAACGCCGCCTCAGCGCAGCTTACCAACTGGCTGGCGCTGCCTTCTGGCGTGGCGGCGTCAATGACCGACGCCAAAGCTATCGATGCGCAATACGGGGCCGAAAAGGGGATAACTTCTCTGGCCGCCGCGTTGGCCGGGGGCAACCTGATCTATGAAAGCTCGGGCATGACGGCATCTCTGCTGGGGGCCAGTTTCGAAGCGTTTGTTCTGGACGATGAAATGCACTCTCACACTTATCGGGCCCTGCGAGGGATCGAGGTGACCGAGGAGAACCTAGGCTTCGATGCGATCTGCCAGTCGGTTCTGGGCGACGGTCACTTTCTTGGCAGCACCCATACCTATGAGGCGATGGAGCGGGATTACTTCTACCCATCCCTCGCCGACCGGAATGAGCCGCGCACGTGGGAGGAGGGAGGCGCAACCGACGCATGGTCCGCTGCGCGTGCAAAGGTCAAAGAGGTTCTGGCCACCCATCACCCACAATACCTGAGTGACGCGCAGGACGCAGAAATCCGCAAACGCTTTCGCATTCTGATCTGAGCGCATCGGCCCATTCCCAAGTCACAGATCTGCCGCTAGGCTCGCGCCAGAACCAACAAGGGGGAACCACATGACCAATCCGTTTTTTCAACCGGTCTCGGCGATGGAACTGGCCCGGTTTGCTGGTATCCCCACCTTCATGCGCCTGCCCAGCCTGACGCTGGATCACGAACGCATTGCCGAGGTTGAGCTGGGTCTGGTCGGAATACCGTGGGATGGCGGCACCACCAACCGCCCCGGTGCCCGGCACGGACCGCGTCAGTTGCGGGACTATTCGACGATGATCCGCGCAATGAACCCGGTGACCGGGGTTGCGCCATTCTCGCTGGTCAATTGCGCCGATCTGGGCGATGTCGCGCCGAACCCGGTGGATATCCAGGATACGCTGGACCGGGTGACCAGCTTCTACGCTGACCTGACAGCGCGCGGCATCACCCCCCTGACTGCCGGCGGCGACCACCTTACCACCCTGCCCGTTCTGCGTGCGATGGCCAAGTCCGGCCCGCTTGGCCTGATCCAGTTCGACAGCCATACCGATCTGTTCGACACATATTTCGGGGGCCACAAATTCACCCACGGCACCCCCTTCCGCCGCGCGGTCGAAGAAGGGCTGGTCGACCCCAAACGCTTTGTTCAGGTTGGTATTCGCGGCACCGCCTACAACACCGATGACATCGAATGGGGCGAGGCGCAGGGTATCCGCATCATTCGCATTGAGGAGCTGTTTGACCGCGGCATCAACGACGTCATGGCCGAAGTGCGCAGCATCGTGGGTACCGCGCCCACCTATTGCACCTATGACATCGACTTTGTGGACCCGACCTATGCCCCCGGCACCGGCACGCCCGAGATTGGCGGGCCAAACAGTTTTCAGGCGCAACAGGTCATTCGCCAGATGGCGGGCGTCAATCTGGTCGGCGCCGATCTGGTCGAGGTTGCACCGCCCTTCGATCCCGAGGGCGGCACGGCTTGGCTGGGCATCTCTTTGATGTTCGAACTGCTCTGCGTGTTGGCGCAGGCAGTGGATGCGCGGCGCTAACTGACGTTTTCGGCGATCATCGAGATCATCTCGAACATCACCGCCGCCGCTGTCAGGGCAGTAATGTTGTTGGGGTTGTCTTTGGTGGGCATCATGCAGACGACATCCCCACCCACGATATTCAGGCCCCGTGCGGCACGCAGAATGCCGACCGCCTCGTCGATATCGAACCCTTTCTCACCTGGCTCCAGATTCGACACGGCGGGCGCAACCGTGGGGTCGAGGCAGTCCAGATCGAACGTGATATAGACCGGACGGTCGCCCAATACCTCGCGGGTCTGTGCCACCACATCCTCCAGCCCGCGCTGACGGAATTCGCGCATGGTGACGATATTGTAGCCATAGTCATAGGAGGGCTGCAGCCAGTCCAGACTGCGCGGATGGCCCCGCAGCCCGATCTGCATCGACCGCGTCGGATCGACCTGACCCTGATCTGCCAGATATGCCCCCCAATGGGCCGCTGATTTCTTGGCGCCCAGAAAGTGATCAACTTTGGTGAACACATCTGTATGCGCGTCCAGATGCAGAAAGCTGACTGGCTCTCCGCCCGCCAGCTTGCCGTTGCCCAGCGCCTGCACGATCCCACCGGTGATCGAATGATCACCACCGACAGACACCGGCCGCGCCCCTGCCGCGTCGATGTCCTTAAAAAAGGCCGTGATGCGCTCGATGCAATCTTCATTGTCGTTCGCACGCGGAAACGGCACGTCGCCCACATCGGCAATTTTCGCACTGTTCCACGGGTCGATCTCGAACACCGAATGCACCCGGCGTTGGACCGCCGAGACGTGACGCAGGGCACGCGGACCCAGATGCTGATCCCGCTCAGTCGTGCCGTTGCCGGTGGAATGTGGCACGCCCACCAGCGCGATGTCCTGCCCCTCGGGGCCTTCGTTTGGACAGCGAAACAAGGTGGGCACGCCCCACCAATAGAGATTGTCCATCATGGACTGTTCATAACGATCGGTCATTGTCTTACCCGGTCAAAGAAAAACGCCCCCGGCGGCAACCGGGGGCGGATATGTTCAGATTTTTTCGTCTTCTCGCCGGAAGGCTCCCTGCACGATCCGGTCAATGACCATCGCGCAGAAGAGGATGGCAAAGCCACCCAGCAGGCCCGGCCCCTTGGCGGCGTATTGCAGCGCCTCTAGGATTTCCTTGCCCAGACCTCCGCCGCCGATCAGCGAGATGATCACCACCATCGACAGGCACATCAGGATGGTCTGGTTCACCCCGGTCATGATCGACGGCAAGGCCAGCGGTATTTCCACATCCTTCAACAATTGCCACTTGGATGCACCAAAGGCGACTGCCGCCTCTTTGATACTCTCCGGCACCCCGCGCATCCCAAGCGCGGTCAGACGGATCACCGGCGGCATGCCAAAGATGATCGTCGCCAGAATACCCGGTGGGTTGCCGGTGCCAAAGAAGGCAATGATCGGGATCAGGTATACGAAGGCCGGAAGCGTCTGCATCAGGTCCAGCACCGGTTCCGCCGCGCGATATGCACGTTGGGACTTGCCGAACCAGATACCCAACGGGATGCCGAAAACCACGCACAGCAACACCGCCGCGCCGACCAGAGCCACCGTCTCCATCGCCACATCCCAGTAACCCAGCAAGGCAATATAGGCCAACGAAGACGCTGTGAAGATCGCCACGCGCGGCCCTGCCGCACGCCATGCGGTCACGCAGATAACCAGCATCACAACTGGCCACGGAGACCCGATCAGCGCAATAGTCAACGCATCCAGAACCGAGCGGACACCAGCGACAATCCCGTCGAAGACATCACCCCCGGCGGCGGCGGCGGCGTCGATTTGCGCCTCCATCCAACTGGCCAGATTCGAGAAGATAGTGCCCTCGCCCTCGCCTAGTATCAGAGCGGAGACCTCATCTTCCGGAAAGGCGTCCAGCATCGCCAGCGACGCATTCACCGTGAACTTATAGATGATCAGCGGCGCAATCGCGGCGACCAGAACAGCACCCAGAACCGTATTGCGCGTGGATCGGCCGCTTTCGGTGCTGGTCGGATCGGTCCGCCATTTCGAATACTGTTTTTCATAAACCCGGTCCGCGTAGAACCCCTGAGCCAGTTTGAACACGAGCAGCATCAGAAGTCCGGTGATCAGGATCCCCGACGCCTCGGCCTGAGCCGCCTGCGCTTGCGCCAGACTGCTGTCCGCCGCCTTCTGGATATTCTCGGCCAGCCGGTTGAACCGGTCTATGTCGGCCTGTTCGGTTGCGGCTGCTGCGCGTTCCAACAATTCATTGGCCCGGGTCTGCTGGCGTTCGGCGCGTTCGGCCAGGTCAGCGCCGGGATTGCCCCAGGCCCCACGCCCGATCTGGACCCAGGCGATGATTTCCAGGATCAGGAAAGTCCAGAACATCCCCCAGATGGCCCGCGAGGCGGACCAGAACGGCCCCAGCACCGCCGCCCAGATATTGAACGTGTTGGGCAATGCGCTGGTGGCATCGTGGATCTTGTGGAACGCGGTGACGTAGTAGTCACCATTCGGACCGGCAAATTCGTGAATGGATTGGTCCAGTGCCTCGCGGTCAACCTCGATATCGGAGGCGGCCGTGACTTTCATTTCCATTGCTGCATCAGTCATTTTTGCCCCCCTGAATTCCGCGCAGCAGACGCGGCTTGGTCACAATGCCGACGTCACTGCCCGCATCGGTGATGACGACCGGCATCTCGGTATTCACGGCCAGATCGATCAGTTGATCCAAATCCGCGCCCTCATCCGCGCGCGGCGCGCCGTCGAGCGGGCCAGAGTAGCTGCCCATCGGCTCCATAATCGAATGCGCCTTGACCAGTTTCAGTTTCGAAATGCCCTGCACAAACTCGCGCACATAATCGTCCGCCGGGTTCATCACGATGTCTTCCGGCGTGCCAATCTGCACGATCACCCCGTCTTTCATGATGGCGATGCGGTGACCGATACGAATGGCCTCGTCCAGATCGTGGGTGATGAACAGCGTCGTCTTCTGCAACTGCGCCACCAGCGCCTTGAACTGATCCTGCAGTTGCAGGCGGATCAGAGGATCAAGGGCCGAGAACGGCTCGTCCATCAGCAGGATTTCAGGGTCCGAGGCCAGCGCGCGGGCGATCCCCACCCGCTGCTGCATCCCGCCCGACAGTTCCTTGGGCAAGCGGTCTTCGTAACCGGTCAGGTCCACCAGACCCAGCGCGTGATCCGAAACCGCCCAGCGTTTGGATTTGGACACTTTGCGAATTTCCAGCGGATAGGCCACGTTGTCACGCACCGAGCGGTGCGGCATCAGCGCCATGTGCTGAAATACCATCCCGATCTGCTGCGCTCGGATGCGGCGCAGTTCCGTCTCGGATATCTTGGACACATCGTGTCCCAGAATTTCGATCTTGCCCGAGGTCGGCTCAATCAGCCGGTTCACGTGCCGCACCAGCGTCGACTTCCCCGAACCCGACAGGCCCATGATGCAGAAAATCTCGCCCCGCGGCACGTCAAAGGTGGCCCCTTGTACACCTACGACGCAATTGAATCTTTCCAGAACTTCGGGCTTTCCAATGCCTTCGTTCCGCACGGCTTCCATGGCTTCTTCGGCGCGCGCGCCGAAGATCTTCCACACATCCGTCAGTTTTACGACTGTTTCGGTCATACTTGTCCCTTTGATGCAAAACAGGCCGCCGGACGTGTCCAACGGCCTGCCCGGTTTTCAGTTCCGGTTGGTATCAATCACTGAGACATCCAGCCCAGAACGGCATCTTCGTTGGCAGCCACCCATTCCTCGGCATAGGCTGCGGGCTCTTTACCCTCGATCACCAGAGCATAGGTCATGGCAGAGACCGTATCGGTGTCCAGCTTCATGTTGGCCAGCAACTGGGCAACTTCGGGGAACTCATCCTCGAGGGATTTTGCATAGTGCAAGTGCAGATAAGCCAGATCCCAGGCCACACCGGCGTCAGATTTCTCAAGCCAGTCCGGATCGTCGGTGGGCTGCAGCACATTCCACTTGGACGCGTCATAGGCTGGTTCTTCCAGAATCTGCATGTCATGCAAGGCAAACACGTAGTGCGGTGTATAACAGAATCCGACCCACGGATCCCCTGCCTTGATCGCGTTGTCGAGGTTGGCATAGGCCACGGTTTCGTCGATTTCAGTCAGTTCCATGACTTGGTCATAGCCATAGGATTTGGCCCTGATTTTCTCGACATTGGTCGAAGCCCATCCAGGCGCACCGATCCAGACTTCGCCTTGCCCATCGCCATTACTGTCAAACAATGCGGCAACGTCAGGGTTGGTCAAATCGTCGATCGAACGAATATCGTGGGCGTCCGCAGTTGCTTTGTCGACGCACATTCCCTGGAACGCTTCAACTCCATTTGGGTTGAATGCAACGGTGCCTTTATCAGTGACGTAGGTATCGTGCAGGTTCTGCTGGTTCGGCATCCAGACCTCGGGGTGAACATGCATCGCACCGGAATCCATCGCCTCGAACACGATCGGGTTGGTTCCGTTCTGCAGCTCAACATCAAGACCCAAGTTCTGTTCGATCGCCACCTTCAGAATATGCGCCGTGGCATTCACCGATGGCCAGTTCGGCACACCGATCACAATATCCGCAGCCATCGCTGGTCCGGCGACCGCCATCGATGCGCCTCCTAAAAGTGTTGCAAGTTTTTTCATCTGATATCTCCATGTTGGTCATCCGTGGCACTTGTTCTTGTGTCCCTATCGGACACCGACGCACCTTTCGAACAGTGGCGGGAAGGTGGAACTTCCCCGGTTTCTTGGCCAGCGGCTTGCTGCGCCGGGTTGGCCAGAAAATTGAACCATGCCAGTACGCCGACCTTCAAGAATTACATGCGGCAAACTGCACTATGCGATATTATCGTAATTTAGTTTCGCTTTTTTGCAAATAGGTGCACATTTGTGACCCAGCGCCAGTGCAAAACATATGTCGGTTCCGTCCAACATAGTTCCGGAAAACTTCGCGCCATTCGGCAAGAGGCGGCGACATAATTCAACCTGAGAACCGATCTCCGGCATTACCGAATGTCTTGCACAACCGTCTCCGATATTTTTTGCCATACACCCGATCTGGCCCACTGCAACGGCAAGCATTGGCCGCGCTTGGAAATGTGATCCGAAATCTCGTTATACGGTAACTCTGCCGCATAAAATGACCGTCAAAAAAGGGAAAACAACGGTGCGATTTTTACAAGCTGCGCCCGCCAAAACAGGAAAAAACCGGATCAAATCGATTGAATCAAATAATGTCGGGATAAGATTACAAACGGCGACAGATGGGTAAAACCGGTACCAGATGCGGGTTTCTATTAACAAAGGCACTAGGTTAATACTTTATTCGGCTCTTATTCGGTACATTGCTTGACCTCACGGGCCAAGATCGAAACAGCGCGCTTCTAGTCGAGCAAAACCAACTCTCAAGAACGCCAGTTTTATGCGCCTTGTTTGCAAGAAATGGCGCCACGAACCGCTGCAAAGGCTCGATTGCGCTCAAGCATCAGAGCTTCCGCTGCTCTTCAGGGGCTGGGTGAAACTGAGAATAACGGCCACCAACCCGCTTTCAACTTTCAATTGTCCTGAGTGGACGCGGTTGTACCATGCTCAACGAACTCGTTCACGAAGAGGTCAGAAAAGACAACCTGTGTCGCGGCAACGAAGGTGCCTCAGTATTTCTCACAGCAGCCGCGTGCTCTGCTACCGCTCAACATTTCAAAGTGCTTGTTTCCTGGTCAGATATGATGGATCAGTTGCCGCTACTTCTCGGAGGTTGGCTCTCGCCTTGGGTTGAAAGCGCGTTCTCACACTTCGACCGGGTCGCCAGCGGAAGCCCACAGATTTCTCGGCACACTGCCATGCAGCTTTAGCCACGAATTTACAGACGGTATTGCCGAAACTCGCAAGCTGGCTGATGCAGCGGATCAAAAAGCCTGAACGGATGCCGCCTCCAAAGCTGCCGAGACCGCTCAAACTCTCCCCGGTAAAAGCGACGGGCTGCTGACATTGAATGGTATCTGCTGGACAATGACACCCGACGAGACTGCGACAGTCCCGGCCTCGCAGCAATACGAGTGCAAATATGACCTGTTTGAAAACCTCTACTCACGGGCTGCATCAGACCATCGCAACCCATTGCGGTTAATGAAAATTATCTCGCTTGGCACACGCCGATCATCAACTCTCGACTTGCCATACCCCCCTTTTGCGCCTCCCTTGCTTAATCCATGCGTGCCCCTTCGCGATTGAAATAGTAAACTCTTTGCGGATCATAGCCGAGGCGAAGTTCCTGACCCTGTTCCACCGCATGCTGTCCGAACAGACGCGCAGTGATCTGAAGATCGTTCACCTTGGCAATGACGTTGGTATCGCCGCCGAGTTTCTCGACATGATTGACCCGAGCTGTAATCAGGCCGTCATTGTCCGGAAACAGATCCTCAGGACGCACGCCCATGGTGCGGTCGTCGCCTTCGGACAGCAGCCCGGCGGGAAGGAAATTCATCGCCGGTGACCCCAGAAATCCGGCAACAAACTGATTGGCGGGATTGTTATAAAGCTCCATCGGGCTACCGATCTGTTCCACCCGCCCGTCACGCAGAACGACGATCTTGTCGGCAAGCGTCATGGCCTCGGTCTGGTCGTGGGTCACATAGATCATCGAGGCCCCAAGCTGCGCGTGCAGCTGGGCGATTTCCAGCCGTGTATTCATGCGCAAAGCTGCATCGAGATTCGAAAGGGGTTCGTCAAACAGGAACAGTTTCGGCTGTCGTACAATGGCCCGACCAATCGCCACCCGCTGACGCTGGCCTCCGGACAATTCGGACGGGAAGCGATCAAGATAAGGAGCGAGATCCAGCATCCGGCTGGCTTCTTCCACCCGCTGGTCGATGACTTCTTTCGATTGTTTTTCCTGTTTCAACGCCAAGGTCATGTTGCCGCGCACATTCAAGTGCGGATACAAAGCATAGCTTTGGAACACCATGGCGATGCCGCGTTTCGATGGAGGGGTCGTATTGACAAGATCATCACCAATATAGATTTCGCCGGACGTTGCATCCTCAAGCCCCGCGATCACCCGCAAAAGGGTCGACTTGCCACAGCCCGAGGGGCCGACGAACACGACAAATTCACCTTCTTCCACTTCAATGTCGATGTCTTTCAGCACGTGCACCGGACCAAAGGATTTGTTCACTTTGCGTAGGGAAAGAGCGGTCATGATGTCTCCTCTTCTAGGCTGACGGGTTGGCCGGTGCGCACACTTGTGTCCGCAGCCAGGCAAATGGCAAGGGACCGCACCGCATCCTGCATGTGACGGGTGAGGTCGAGATTTTCAGAAATGGCCTCAAGCATATGGGCCTGTTCGGCATCACACAGCGCTTGATGGCCGGGTTCATCCGGCAAGGCGATCAAATGATCGCCTTCAGGACGGTGGACCAGCAGCCCCCCAACGGCGGTGTGGCTGTCCACATTGGAACTGTCCGATTTATCCGCTTCGGTGATCGATACGGATCCGGTGGGGGTAATCACATCTTTCACGAAAAATGCGGTTTCCGACATCATCGGCCCCCAGCCCGCTTCGTACCAGCCCACGGATCCATCTTCGAATATGACCTGAAACTGGCCGTAATTATACATGTCGGAGGAAATCTCATCAGACAGGCGCAACCCGATACCATTCACCTGCACGGGGGCGGCGTCGGTGATCTGGCACCAGACATCGACATAATGCACGCCGCAATCGACGATTGGAGCGGTGGTCTGCATCAGGGCCTTGTGGGTGTCCCACTCCGCACCTTTGGATTGTTGGTTCAGGTTCATGCGGAACACGTAAGGTCCGCCAAGCGCACGTGCCTCTTTGATAAGCCGCACCCAGCTTGGGTGATGGCGCAGAATATACCCCACCACCAGTTTTCGCCGCAGCCGGGTGGCGGTCGCGACCACACGCATTGCATCTGCCACCGTAATGGCCAGTGGTTTTTCCACGAACACATGGGCACCTGCTTCCATCGCCGCCACGGCAAAATCGGCGTGGCTGTCGGAATAGGTGGCGATAACCACTAAATCCGGCTTGGTTTCTGCCAGCGCTTCGTGGAAATCGGTAAAAACAGGATAGTTGGCCAATTCCGGTTGATTGACTCGACCCGAGCGGTTCACAAGAGCGACAATCTCGGCACCGGCGTTATTATGGTGGGCAAGCGCGTGACTTGTCCCCATGTTGCCCAGCCCTGCAATCAGAACCCGGATCATTTCACCGCACCGGAGGTGATGCCGCGGATCAACTGGCGCGAGAAGATCACATAAAGGATCAGCACCGGCAGAATTGCCATCGACAGCGCGGACAGGACCGCGTTCCAGTCGGTCACGAACTGGCCGATGAAGACCTGGCTGCCCAAGGTGAGCGTTTTGGTTTCTTCGGCGGGGGCAAGGATCAGCGGGAACCAGAGGTCATTCCAGATTGGAATCATGTTAAAGACGGCCACCGTCGCCATGGCGGGGCGCACAAGCGGCAGCACCAGTTTGAAGAAGATCGTGTATTCCGACAGGCCGTCAATCCGCCCAGCGTCCTTCAGATCGTCACTGACCTGCCGCATGAATTCCGACAGGATGAATACCGCCAATGGCAGGCCCTGCGCCGTATAGACCAGGATCAGCGCCCAAAGTGTGTTGACGAGCCCAGTCGAGACCATCAGTTCAAGAATGGCCACTGTGCCGATGCGGATCGGGATCATGATACCTAATGCGAGGTAAAGCCCCATCATCGTGTTGCCCCTGAAGCGATACTCGCTCAGCGCATAGGCCGCCATCGCACCGAACAGCAGTACAAAGAACAGCGACGCCACGGTCACTATCATCGAATTCTGGAAGTAGAGGAAAAAATCCCCCTGTTTCATCACGGTCTCATAGCCAACCATGGAAAAGCTCTCGCTGTTCGGCAGGGCCAAGGGCTCGCGAAAGATCATTTTGCGGGTCTTGAAGCTGTTGATCAGGATCACGAAGACCGGAAACAGCGCAATCAGCGTGTAAAGGATCAGCGCGCCATGCATGGCGGCAACGTTCAACGGGTTGCGACGGGCTTGGTTCATCTCGGCCTCCTTACAGCTGATAGCGGCGCATCCGGGTCTGGATGCCGAACAGATAGCCGCAGACTCCGAGAAGAATGATCGCGAACATAGCGCCGGCAATGGCCGATCCCATATGCGGATCCCCCAGTTGCAACTGAAAACCAAAGAAGGTGCGATACATGAAGGTACCCAGAATATCGGTCGAGAAATCCGGCCCCGCCAATGCGCCCTGCGAGGCATAGATCAGGTCAAACGCGTTGAAATTGCCCACGAAAGTCAGGATCGAGATGATCCCGATCGACGGCAGGATCAGCGGTAACTTGATCTTCCAGAAGGCGGCAGCGCCGGTGATCCCGTCAATCTCACCCGCTTCCAAAATTTCTTCCGGAATGGTCAGAAGGGCGGCATAGATCAGCATCATCGGAATGCCCACAAACTGCCAGACCGAGATCAGCGCCAGCGCGGTCAGCGCATATTCCTCTTTGCCCAGCCACGGCGCAAACAGCGATTTCAACCCCACTGCGTCCAGCATCGACGGCGCAATCCCCCAGATCGGCGACAGGATCAGTTTCCATGCAAAGCCGACAATCACAAAGCTGAGGATAGTGGGAAGAAAAATGGCCGAACGATAAAGGGCAGCAAAGCGAAGCCGGGGATGGCTAAGGATCGCAGCAAGCGCAACCCCAATCGGGTTCTGCACCAACATATGCACGATGAAAAACCAGAAGTTGTTGCCAAGCGCGTTCCAGAATTGCTTGGACCAGATTGGGTCAAAAAACAGGGTGCGGAAGTTCTCCAGCCCCACAAAAATCCGAGTATTCTCCACCTCGCTGTAAAGAGCGAGACGTAAGGTGTTGAAGAGCGGGAAGATCATAATCGCGGTGTAGACCAGCACGGCAGGTGCAAGGAATACAAGGATATGCCAGCGGATCGGGCTGCGGTTCTGCGCCCCTTTGGGCAGTTGGTCAGACATGCTGAGCTCTCCCGTTCTGTTGAGTGTCATGTGTTCCCTCCGGCGAGGGAACGGCTTCAAAGATTGCGGAGAATGCGCGCATCATGGCGAAGCCTCTCCGGGGATCAGGCGCACGGCGCCCACCCAATCCTTGGTTCTCGTTCGTCTTTGCTCGAAGTGATCCACCTTTTGGGTGGCATGACGGCCGGAAAAAGGTATCCGGCCGTCCGTATCAGCCTTTACTTATGCGGCTCGTACCAGGAGGCAAGCCCGTCCTGCAGCTTGGCGCCCAGCTCTTCCGGGGTAGACGTGCCTTTGATGGCGGCCACAGACGCCCCCCAGGTCTCGTTCTCGAGGTTCGGGGTGCCGCGCGACAGGATCTGATAGGTGGAACGGATGGTGCTTTCGCACTCATCTCGCCAGCCAATAATTTCCTTGGCCAACGGATCAGACAGCTCAACCTGTTCCTTGGACAGCGGGAAAAAGCCCGGCAATGCATTGCCGAAGATCGAGGCAAATTCCGGCGACGCCACCCAGGCCAAGAATGTTTTGGCCGCTTCCGGGTTGGCGGTTTTGGCATTCATACCAATGCCAATGTCCGTATGATCCGAGATATAGCAGGTGTCACCTGCGTTCTGCACCGGTGGTTTGAAGGCTCCCATTTCGAAATCGGCCTGCGCATTAAAGCCTGAGATTTCCCAACTGCCGGCCGGATAGATCGCGGCGCGCCCCAGCGTGAACAGGTTCTGGCTGTCAGGGTAGGTCTGTGCTTCAAAGCCGTCCCCCAGATAAGCGCTCCATTTGGCAAGGGTTGCATAGGGTGCGGTCCAGGCCTCATCGGTCAGCTTCTGCTCGCCCGCGATCAATGCCAGACGACCTTCTTCACCTTTCCAGTAGTTCGGGCCGATGTTGTTGTAACCCATTGTGGCCGCTTCCCACTGGTCATTGGTGCCCATTGCCATCGGGATATAGTTCCCATCCGCCTTGAAAGCTTCCAGGGCGGCAAAGAATTCCGCCTCGGTAGTCGGAACTTCAACTCCCACTTCCTCGAACGCTTCTTTGTTGTAGATAAAACCGTGGATCACCGATGCCATCGGCACGCAGAAGCTTGCCGAACCATCATCGGTTTGCCAGGCAGATTTCGCCACGTCCGAGAAGTTGCTCATCGCTTCCATGTCGCCAAGGTCGGTCAGATGACCGGCTTCGAACAGCGCCAGCGAGGCGTCAAACGGACGACAGGTGATGATGTCGCCAGCAGACCCGGCATCCAGTTTCGAATTCAAAACGGCATTGTATTCCGCCGGGGCCGACGGAGTGAACTTAACCTTGATGCCGGGATGGGCAGCTTCAAAGGCCGGGATGATCTTGTCCTGCCACAGCGCCAGATCGTCGTTGCGCCAGCTTTCAATCGTGATGGTCACGTCATCTGCCATAGCAGAGGTGGCCACCATGGCCGTGCTGGCCAGTGCCAGCGTCATCAGTTTGCGTTTCATTGTTTCCTCCCAGTTAATTCCGCAATGTTATCGTGGTGGTTATTCCTTGGTCAGGACCGACAGGGCCGGTCGCAAATGACCGTTGGTTCGTTTGATCAGGTCTTTAGCCTGGTCGGGGGTCGCCCCGGTGGCGATCAGGATCGCCCGCTTCACATCACCACCGGCACGCCGCAGCGCGCTTTCGGCGGCAGCCTCCTCCTGGCCTGAAATCCGTGCGACAATCCCGGTTGCGCGGGCGCGCAGCTTTGCATTGTCGGCACGCAGGTTTACCATCATCCCGTCATACACATGGCCCAGTTCCACCGCCATCAGGGTCGACAGCGTGTTCAAGGCGATTTTCTGTGCGGTGCCGGCCCCCATGCGGGTGGAGCCCGACAGGACCTCGGGTGGGGTGGGCAGGCAAATCGCGCAATCGGCCAAGTCCAAAAGCGCGCTTCCTGCATTGTTGGCAATGCCGATCACTGCCGCGCCCCTGCTTTTGGCAATCCGTGCGGCGGCCAGGGTATAGGGGGTACTGCCACTGGCAGAAACAGTGATCACCGTGTCCTTTGGCGCAAGCCCGGACAAGGCGCAGCCCAGCGCATCAGATTGATCTTCGCTGTCACCGGGCATTTCCGGCGTAGTGGGAATACCCCCGGCCATCAGAATTCGGATCTGCGCGGGCGGGATGGAAAAAGTGCCGCCCAGCTCCATCGCATCAGCGGCAGCCATCAGCCCTGACGACCCGGCGGCAATATAATACAGAGTGCCACAGTTTCGGATGGTTTCGGCCATCACACGGGCAGCGGTGGCCATTTGGGCAGCGCTTTGGCAAACCGCCGCAGCGGCGTTTTGCTGACCATCCGCCAGAATACCTGCCACCACATCCAGCGGCAGGCGGTCCAGGCCCGCGGCCTTGCCATGCAGCTTTTCGGTGGTGTTTGCAGTTTGGTCAGCCATGATTGCGATGTCGCGCCCTGGGCGCCTCCCCTAAACTCTTCTCAAACCGCCCGGACAAATCTGAAGACGAATCCGGTTTCAGTTATCCAGTGATCATACCTTTTAGATACCATTTGTCTACCATTTATTTTGCCACCCCATAATTCCCCTAAAAATTGCGCCTATTAGCGGCCTTTGGGTACATATTGGACTATTTTTTTCTTTCATTCCGCACACAGGTATTATATAGGTATTCTCATGACGACACGCACAGATCTTCCTTTTCTGGCCGTTGACGGGGGCGGAACACGCTGTCGACTGGCCCTGCGCGACCCATCCGGACAGATGCACGTGACAGAGACTGGCTCGGCAAATGTGACCAGCGATTTTGCCGCGGCCACGCAGGAAATTCGGCACGGGGCTGATACACTGGCACAGATCTCCGGGCTAACAGTGGATGAGATAGCCGCGCTGCCCGCCTATCTGGGCTTGGCTGGCATCACCGGAGAGGACATTGCCATGCAATTGGCCGCGGCTTTGTCCTTTTCTAAAATCCGCATCGAAGATGACCGCCCTGCCGCATTACGCGGGGTGCTGGGTGTGCGGGACGGGATGGTTGCCCATTGCGGCACCGGGTCTTTCGTCGCAACGCAGATCGAAAGCCAGATGCGCTTTGTCGGCGGCTGGGGTCCGGTGCTGGGCGATGAAGCCTCGGCGCAATGGGTTGGCCGCCAGGCCCTGGCACGCAGTCTTGACGTTGTGGACGGGCTGATTGAAGCCTCGACTTTGTCAAGCCACATTCTGACCACCCTGGGCAGCCCTGCAGAGGTGGTGCGCTTTGCTGCCAGCGCCACACCGGCCCGGTTTGGTCGCTTTGCCCCGGAGGTCACGCGCTTGGCCGCCGAAGGCTGTCCGATATCGCGCGCAATCCTGCAACAGGCCGCGAACCACATCGCGGCCACCCTGACCACTCTTGGCTGGCAGAACGGGATGCGCATCTGCCTGACCGGTGGAATCGGCCCATCCTATGCACCCTATTTGCCCGCAGCGATGAAATCCGCCCTGCACGACCCGGAAGGGCAACCGCTGGATGGGGCAATTGCCCTGGCCGAGGAATTTGCCTCCGCTTGCGCCGCCAAAAAAACCACGAGGAGAGAGACCCATGTCCGTTGCTGAAATGTCCGTCGCCGATTTTCTGCAGCCCGAAGGCTGGCTGGGTCACTCCCCCGGTCCACGCTATGTGCAATTGCATCGCCGTCTGGAAAAAGGCATCAACAGCGGGTTACTGCCACCCGGCAGTTCGCTGCCGCCTGAACGTGAGATTGCCGAGATCACCGACCTGTCTCGTGTGACCGTGCGCAAGGCTATTCAGGAACTGGTCAAGACCGGCGCCATTGAACAGCGCCAGGGATCTGGATCTTTTGTGCGCGAACCGGTGGGGCGCGTGGAACAGTTGCTGTCGCATCTCACCTCATTCACCGAAGACATGGAGCGGCGCGGGCTGACCACCTCGTCGACATGGCTGGAACGCGGCGTGTTCATGCCCTCACCGGAAGAGGTACTGACCCTGGGTCTGTCAGCGGGCGACAGCGTGGCGCGAATTCACCGGCTGCGCGAAGCGGATGGGCACCCGATGGCGCTGGAACGCGCAGCCTTACCCCTCGACATCCTGCCCAACCCTCTTGCAGTGACAACCTCACTTTACGAAATCCTCGAACAAAGCGGCCACCGCCCGGTGCGCGCGATCCAGAAAATCTCGGCGATCAACCTCGATGCGCACGAGGCCGAACTGCTTGGCGTTGCCGAAGGCACGGCCGGTCTGAAGATCCAGCGTATCTCTTATCTTGAGAGCGGGCGTGCGGCAGAACTGACACGGTCGATCTATCGCGGCGATACCTATGATTTCGTTGCCGAGCTGCGCTTGTCACCCTGACCCACCCCTATGAAAAGGCTGCCCAAATGACCCAATCCATGACCCGCATGCGCGCCGAGATCAACGAAATCCCGCAAGCCGTGGACCGGTTGCTGACCGATGGAGCTGACGCCATCGCCCAGACCAAATCCGCACTGGCCGACCGCAATCTGCCCTATCTTCTTTCGGTGGCGCGCGGTTCGTCTGATCATGCGGCGACCTATCTGAAATACGCCACCGAACTGCTATTGGGCTTACCAATGGCCTCGGTCGGTCCGTCCGTGAAGTCAATCTATGGCGCCGAAATCCGAGCCAAGGGCGCACTTTGCCTCTCGGTGTCACAATCGGGCCAAAGCCCTGATATCGTGCGCCTGACAGAGGCGTTTGCCGCCTCGGGCGCCTTTACCGTTGCGATCACCAATGACGCAGATTCACCGCTGGCCAAGGCCACCGCCGCCACTCTGCTGATCCATGCAGGCCCAGAATTGAGCGTTGCCGCCACCAAAACCTTCGTCACTTCGCTGGTCGCAGGGATCTGGCTGCTGGCCGAACTGCGCGGCGATGTCGAGCTGATCCGCGCCATCCACACTCTACCCGACGTGCTCGACAAAGCCACGCGCTGTGACTGGACGGAGGCAGCGGAAGCAATCACCGGACAGTCGCTATTTACCCTCGGGCGCGGCCCGTCCTGGGCGATCTCCAACGAAGCGGCACTAAAATTCAAGGAAACCTGCCAGATCCATGCGGAAAGCTATTCCAGCGCCGAGGTGCTGCATGGGCCGGTCTCCATTGTGGAGCAGGGCTTTCCGGTCATTGCCTTTGCGGCCGGCGACGCCGCCGAAGACACTGTGGCCGAAGTGGCCGATGCACTGGCAACCAAAGGCGCACATGTTTTTGCCACCTCCGGCAAGGTGCGTGAGGCAGACCCGTTGCCTCATGTGCGCACAGATCATTGGATCACCGACCCCATTGCTGCCATCGTGTCTTTCTATGGCATGGTCGAAACCGTGGCCGCCGCGCGTAAGATCAATCCGGACACGCCGCGCCATCTGAGGAAGGTGACGGAAACCGTATGACACAGGGTGCGAAAGTTTTCCGGAATGGCGGTATCTTCGATGGATCGACCCTGCGGGACGGTTTTGCAGTGCGGTTTGAGGAAGGTCACCTGACAGAGTTTGGGCCGGACGCCGACGTACCGAGGGACGGAGAGGTGATCGATCTGAACGGAGATATCCTCAGCCCTGGATATGTCGATTTGCAGGTCAATGGCGGTGACGGCGTCATGTTCAATGACGATCCTTCGGTCGAAACGCTTCGCAGGATATCTTCGGCGCATTTGCGTCTTGGTGTCCGAGCCCTCTTGCCAACATTGATAACTGACACAGCAGAAAAGACCCGGGCCGCCATTGCCGCCGCAACAGATGCCATCCGCGCAGATGTGCCGGGGATCGCAGGTCTGCACCTCGAGGGGCCGCATCTTTCGATTGCGCGCAAGGGAGCACACGACCCCTCCCTCATTCGCCCAATGGAACCGAGCGATCTTGATACACTATTGGCCGCTGCTGAGAATTTGCCCGTACTGAAGATCACAATCGCTCCGGAAAACGTTTCAGAGGATCAAGTCAGAGTGCTTTCTGCAGCCGGGGTGCTTGTGTCCCTGGGTCACACAGATGCCGGGTACGACACATGTCGTAAGTTTTTTGCCGCTGGCGCGCGCTGCGTCACACATCTCTTCAACGCCATGAGCCAGCTTGGAAACCGTGAACCCGGGCTTGTTGGCGCAACACTTGCCGATGGGAATGTGTCGTCTGGGCTGATCGCTGATGCGGTGCATGTTCATCCTGAGACCATGCGCGCGGCTTGGCACGCAAAGACCGGTCCCGGGCAAATCTTTCTCGTGAGTGACGCCATGGCCGTTGCGGGAACCGATTGCACAGAGTTCACATTGGAAGGGCGGCAAATCCGGCGCGATGGCGGCCTCCTGACCTTGTCGGATGGGACATTGGCTGGCGCCGACCTTGATCTTACGCAGGCCATTCGAACGCTCGTCGAAAAGGTGGGCGTGCCGATCGAGACCGCATTGCGGGCAGCAACCAGCTTTCCTGCGGCTCTGGCCGGAATCCCTCCGTCGACCCTCGAGACCGGGAGCGGAATGCAATCGGACCTAATACGATTGTCACGGGATCTGAGTGCGGCTTCCATCCTGGCTTAAGAAACCAGTGCAAACCAAGCGCCTGTCAAAAAGCGCTGCGCGCCTAGCGCAGGTCGCGACATCCTTAAGCTGAGATTGGAGCGGTCATGCCAATGGCATAGATACATGATCCGTCGTACAGCCAAAGCCTTGCCTTCTTCAGTTGTTTCGATGGCACATTTGTCATTCGGGTCAAATTGCGGAACAAGAGCTTGTAAGGAAAACGCGATCTTCCTCGTGTTGTAATGCTCCAAAAGGTCCGCTGGGACCCGCCTCTCGAAGTAATAAATGCCGTTCTTGGTGAACGAATACGGCACCGATTTGCCATACGCCCTCGCAGTCTCCACAAGAAAACTGATGGCGAACAACAGGTTATGACTAAAAGTGGTGCCCGGGGGCGGAATCGAACCACCGACACGAGGATTTTCAATCCACTGCTCTACCCCTGAGCTACCCGGGCACGGGAACGATGTTCATCGTTGGGTGGAGGCCTTCTATGACTTGCCACTGGCAGTGTCCAGAGCCTTTTTGACATTTTTTCAATGTGGGCGGGATTGCTCTGTTTCCCCCTCAGTGACGTCCGCGTCCAGGTCTTCTTCGCGCTGTGACGGAACCGCATATGACCCGTTAAACCACTTGGCCAAGTCGATATCAGCGCAGCGTTTTGAGCAGAACGGGCGGAACCTCATCACCGTGTCTTCACCGCAGATCGGACAACTCATTTGAACACCTCCGACAGCGGAATACGGCCACGTTTACGCTGCAGTTCATAGTGCCCCAACGGTGTCCAGCCGGCCAGAGTGGTCTCGATCCCATCTGCCTTGAACGCAGCGCGCAGTGCCGCTTCAAAGCCGCGGCGGTCCTTCTTGGGCATGGGGGCCAGGTCCACCGTGATTTGCCCACCAAGGCCGCGTACACGCAGCGCACGGGCCAGCGTCTTGGCGCAGGCGAAATTGGCTTTGGTGCCAGCGGCCAGAGACGTATCGGACCCGGTGTTCACATCCACGGCAACCAAAGCGCGCGTGGGCTGGATGAACAGGTGGCCCCCGCCCGGAAGCGGCTCGGATATCCCGCGCGCCACGTCCAGCGCGTCAAGCACGCCCTGCACCTCGAACCCGCCCGCCTGCGTCAGGACCTCAGCCGGGTCGGTCCAGTCGCGCCAGGCCAATACGTGCGGGCCGTCACCTTCGAGCAAAAGCGCGGGCTCAGCCCCGGAATCTTTCAGAACCTGATCAGCGTGGGCCAGCATGGCGCTGATATCTTCGGCAATCTCGCCCGCATCCTCGCCCTCGCAGCACGACCGCAGGATCAGGCCATAGTCGCTGCTCTCCATGCATTCATGCGCGATCTCGAGCAGACGGTCGCGCTCTTCTTCGTCACGGATGGAACGCGAGATGTTCAGGCCGGGCGCATCGGGTGTGACAATTGCATAGCGGCTTTTGAACAGGATACGGTCGGTTACCGGCAGCGCTTTGCCCGGTTCAGCATAACCCGTGACTTGCACCAGTAACAGCGCACCCGGCGCCAACCCCTTGACCTGGCGCAGAAAGGCCGGGCCCTCAGGCGTTGTCAGGAACATACCGCCCTGCCCTTTGACCGGACGGTCGGCGCGGGCGCGATAGATCGTGCCCGGCACGGGAGCGTCTGACGCGATCAGGAAATCGTCAAGCTTTCCGTCCACCATCAAAGCAGCTGCTTCGCGGTTTTCAATATGGTCCAGAACGATGGTACGACCCTTCATGATGCCTCACGATACAGCGGATAACCGATGCCTTGCAAAAGGGCGGCAGTCTCAGATAGTGGCAAACCCACAATGCCGGTGAACGAGCCCGAAATCCATGGGATGAAGCCACCTGCTGGACCTTGGATGGCGTAGGCACCTGCTTTTCCCTGCCAGTCTCCGGTCGCCAGGTAGGCGTTGATTTCCACGTCCGACAAACGTTTGACCTTGACTTGGGAAACAACATCTCGCTGCAATATCCGGTCCCCACGCCGCACGGCGACCGAGGTGATCACGCGGTGCCGCCGACCGGACAAGGCATGCAGGAATTCGGCCGCTTGGCCTGCGTCTTCGGGTTTGCCCAGAATGCGGCGACCCAGCGCGACG
This sequence comes from Ruegeria sp. AD11(2025), assembly GCF_056542405.1. NCBI lineage: Bacteria > Pseudomonadati > Pseudomonadota > Alphaproteobacteria > Rhodobacterales > Roseobacteraceae > Ruegeria > Ruegeria sp. AD11(2025). The sequence goes on from NZ_JBQFZU010000014.1 coordinate 28,140, forward strand.
GTGGTGTCGGCGCACAGGGTTATATCGCCATTATCCGCCTGCACCGCCTGCACTTTGGCCCGCGTGATACGGCTGCAGTAGGGCACCGGCAGCTCGCCCTTCAGGGGCGTTTCGTCGATGTCGGGGGCGCGAATCGCATCGGGCTGCACACCAAGCTGGGCCAGCAGGTCCAGCCGCCTTGGGCTGCCCGATCCTAAGATAAACGCCATTGCGGCAGGCGTTACTTGAAGCGGTAGTTGATCCGACCCTTGGTCAGATCATACGGGGTCATCTCGACCTGAACCTTGTCGCCGGCCAGAACGCGGATGCGGTTCTTGCGCATCTTGCCTGCCGTATGTGCGATGATCTCATGGCCGTTTTCCAGCTCGACCCGAAACGTCGCATTAGGCAGGAGTTCCTTCACGACACCGGGAAATTCGAGCGTATCTTCCTTGGCCATGTTGTCTCCATCATTACGTTGCACCCGCAGAATCTACGGGGATGTGGGCTTAAATGAGCCTATTTCGGCCCTATTTCAAGGGCGGAATCACCTAAAGGCGCGATATTGTGACTGAATCGACTCGGGGCGCCTGCTCTTCCCAGTGGGTGCGGTTCAGTACATTCCCATCGGCGCGGACTTCGGCAATGGCCGTCAGGTCGATATCGGCATAGGTCCAGCCGGGCTGGTTCAGGACGCCCTCAGACAGCACGCCGGTCGCTGGGAAGCCCTTGTCGGGCGGGCCAAAAACGCCGCCGGTGCCGGTGTTCATATCCACAGCCTCGGACCAATCATTGTTCCCGACCAGAGACGCCATTACGGTAACGCATTGATTTTCCAACGCTCGCGACATCGCCCCGATACGAACGCGCCAATAGCCTGCCAATGCTTCGGTACACGAAGGGACAAGGATCAGGTCAGCCTTGCTCAACGCTCGGCCCAGCAAGGGGAACTCACTGTCATAGCAGATCAACACGCCGATTTTCCCCAATGCAGTGTCGAAGAGTTTGAGTGGCCCGCCCGGCACGATATCCCAGTCTTCGCGCTCGAACCGGGTCATGATCTGTTTGTCCTGATGATCCTGTCCGCCATCAGGCGCGTAGAGCGCTGCGCGATTTACCGGACGGCCCGGCCCATCCACAACCGGCGCCGATGCGCCCAGAATGTAGGTTTTATATTCTTGAGCGATGCGCTGATGCAGGGTCTTCGCCTGCTCCATCCGATCCGATACAGCCCGGATCGAACGCTCCAGATCACCTGCCACCTCAGCCCCGTCGAGCGTCGACAGTTCCATCGCACCGTATTCCGGAAACACCAGAAGCTCGGCCCCCTGCCCGGCAGCTTCGGCCACCCAGCGATACAGCTTATCCTCGTACTGCGCCCAGCTGTCGAGCCAGTCAAGATTATAGGCGGCGGTTGCGACTTTCATAGCGCGGGCTCCTCAGGCCTGGTTTGGCGAGACACTAATAGACGGCGTCTCGAACTGTACAGACGCATTGTTCGCCCCAGCCATCATCGACGGGAAAGTGAATTGGCAGAAGACATCCGAAGTGTTTCAATGTGCTTAGGAGGAAGACCATGCAAAACCCGCAAAATTTCGAGAAGTTCTATTTTGCCAAAGTTGGCATGGGCGAAGCCTGTGGCTGTGCGGAACGCGTTATCGACGTGTTCGAATTCAATCGAAAGAGCGGTGCACAGGTAAAAAAGCCGCTGAAGCAGGAAAAACGCAAGAGCCTGTCCCTCAGAGGGTGGGCCGTCAAATACGGTCTGCTCCGCCGAAAGCACCGGACTTGAAGCGCTAGCGCGGATTACGTTGGCAAATCCCTGATCCAGAACTGTAACGGTTTGAGCGTCTCACCCTCTTCGCCGATATCCTTCCACGAAAACTGCGCGATTGCACCGGGCGACGGTTCGTAGCCCCGCGCGCGCCAGAATGCATCCAGTGGCCGGTAGCTTTCCGGCCGCATCGGATGATCGGCCGGGCGTTGGACGCTGCAAAAGGCACATTTTTTAAAACCCAGCGCGCGGGCATGGGCCTCGCGCAGGTCGAAGAATTTGTGGCCGACACCCTGCCTCCGGTAGTCGGACAGCAGAACAGACTCGGCACAGTAGAAGATCTCGGACAGGTCCAACCCGGACCCTTCGAAGGCCACAGCGAAATCGTCGGCGTGTTCGGTCAGAGGCGCCCCGGTCGAGGCCCCGATCAGGCGGTCACCGTCGAAAGCACCAACCACAATCGCCTTGTCGCTGTCGCGGTAGGATTGCAGGTATTTTCGTTCGTATTCCAAATCACCGTCATACAGGTACGGCCACGCCCGAAACACTTCGATCCGCAGGCGCGCCACGTCGTCCAGAGCGGCCCCCAGCGCCGCTCCGGTCAGGGGGCGGACGGCGGTAACCTCAGCCATTCGAAACCTGCTTGGTCCAGTCGGCGAGGTTGTAGAAGGTGGTGACGCGGGTGATCTTGCCATCCTTCAGGTCAAAGAACGACCCGGCGGGCAGGCGGTAGGTCTGGCCATGCGCCTCGGGCAGGCCCTCGTCGGTTTCCAGATAGGTGCCGTTTACGATGAACTCGGCCGCGGCGCGGGTACCACCTTCGGTGTTGAACACCACAATATCGGTCAGGTTCTCACGATAGCAGCGATTCATGTGTTCGCAGAATGCCGCGAACTTCTCTTTACCGACGCGAATCTGGCCCTCGTTCACGTGATGCGCCACGTCATCGGACAGGCAGGCCAACATGCCGTCCACATCGCCTGCATTGAAAGCTTCGAAATAGGTTTTGACGGTCTGGTTCATGGTCACTCCGTAGGTTCGCCCCAGCGTTCTTTCAGATGCCCGATGATCTGATCGCGGGTCTGTCGGTAGTGATGTAGCTTTTCTTCGCGATTCTCGCCCAGCCCGGTAGGGTCCATTATTGGCCAATAATCGACATCCAGGTGAAAAATCCGGGTCAGTTCCAGCGCTTTTCGCTGGCTGGCGGGCGACAGGGCGACCACTAGGTCAAAAGAGCTGAGGTCATCTCCCCATTCCTGCATCTCGTCAAACGAGCGCGTCCGGTGGCGGGAAAGCTCAACCCCGATTTCCTGGCAGACCGAAATGCAGAACCCGTCGATCTCAAAGTCGTTGCGCACACCGGCAGATTGCACATAAGTGCCGGTGCCGTAAAACTTCTTCATGATGCCTTCGGCCATCGGTGACCGGACCGAGTTGTGGTCGCAACAAAACAGGACCGACTGCGGCAAAGGCTTCACCCGTCAGCCCCCAAAGTGCAGCACGCAGATCAGCGTGAACAGGCGACGGGCGGTGTCAGTATCGATATCTGCTTTTCCTTCCAACCGCTCCTGCAGCACGCGGCTGCCTTCGTTGTGGATACCGCGGCGAGCCATGTCGATGGTTTCGATCTGGCTGGGCGGCAAGGTCTTGACCGCGTTGAAATAGCTTTCGCAGATCTGGAAATAGTCTTTGACCACCTGTCTGAACGGACCCAGTGACAGGTGGAACTCGGCCGCTTTTTCCTCGGCCTCGGTGGCGACGTCGAACACCAGCCGCTTGTCCCGGATCGACAACTGCACGTGGTATGGCCCTTCGGGTACCTCGCGGCCGTCCCGCTGGGGCAGTGCAAAGCTGTTGTCTTCCAGCAGGTCATAGATAGCAACCTTGCGCTCCTGCTCGATCTCGGGGGTTGGCGGGGGCAGATTACGGTCATCCAATTCGATATGCGAAATGCGGGTCATCATTATGGTCACAGTGTTTCGGGTCTGCACAGACCTATAACAACGTATTTCGTTCGGCAACGCACAGAAGCCCCTTAAGGGCTCCTATTTGTGATCTGCGGACCGATTCTCACAACTTGACCAAAGCCTGCCAGCCCATTCGCTACGCTTTTACCCCGGAGGGGCCGATGACCAGCTGCAGGACTTAATCGTTTGCATTGAGAACAATTGGTCAGATGGCAAGTACGCAGCGTACTGGACCTCCCCGCCCAACTCAAAGAAGTGTCGCGACCCGTCTACGGAACAAAGAGCTCGCCATATGCCGTATTCAAACTGTTGTTTAGCTGTAGAATCATTCAAGTTGGTAGGTCTATTTTTCACGCGGTCAGCAACATTGAACGTCAAAAAAACTACTTTCCCATCTGTTTTTGCTTCACTCACAGATATCCCGTGACCCCAGTTTGTACCTGCCGTTTCGTTGTAGCCGTTGGTCCAAATGGTGGCGAGAGTACATAGTTCGTCACCTAAACAGCTATCATTGGCTCTTTGCACGTCGTTCTGGCTAGGCACATAGGATGTACATGCTGAGATGACAGGTAGTAGAAACAGAGTGATTGTTTTGCGAAAAGTCATTAGACTTCATTGTTTTGTTCCCTGCGGTCGTCTTTCGACCGGGCCTTATTTGAGGTCACACTGCGTCATTAGCCAATTCAGCCGTTCAACCGCTTGAGACGCGCGGTGACCGACAGGCCATGCGCCTCAAGGCTTTCCGATTGCGCCAATTGTTCGGCGGCTGGTCCGATGGCCCGCAGTGCCTCGGGCGTCATCTGGCTGAGTGTCGTGCGTTTGAGGAAATCCATCACGCTGAGGCCGGATGAAAAACGGGCCGAACGCGCGGTCGGCAACACGTGGTTGGGGCCACCGACATAATCGCCAATGGCTTCGGGCGTATACTGGCCAAGAAAGATTGCGCCGGCGTGAATGGTTTTTTGGCTGAGCGCCACCGGGTCGGCGACGCAAAGTTCAAGGTGTTCTGGTGCGATGCGGTTTGACAGCGCGGCAGCCTCGTCCAAGTCGCGCACGGTAATCACCGCACCAAAGTCGCGCCAGCTGGCTCCGGCGATCGCGCGGCGCTGCAAGGTTTCCAGGCGCTTTTCCACGGCCTGCGCCACGGCCTGTCCGAACGCAGCTTCGTCGGTGATCAAAAGCGATTGCGCGCTTTCGTCATGCTCGGCCTGACTGAGCAGGTCCAGCGCGATCCAGTCCGGGTCATTTTCCTTGTCGGCGATCACCAGAATCTCGGATGGACCCGCGATCATGTCGATGCCCACCTTACCGAAAACCCGGCGCTTGGCAGCAGCGACAAAGGCATTTCCCGGACCAGTGATCTTGTCCACTGGCGCGACGGATTCGGTACCATAGGCCAGCGCCGCAATCGCCTGCGCGCCACCGATGCGATAGATCGTGTCGACGCCCGACAGTTGTGCCGCCAGCAGGACCAGAGGGTTCACCTGCCCGTCCGGCGTCGGCACCGCAATGGCCAGCCGGTCAACTCCTGCCACCTTGGCTGGAATCGCATTCATCAGAACCGAAGACGGGTACGAGGCCAGACCGCCCGGCACGTAAAGCCCCGCCGCCGAGACCGCCGACCAGCGCCATCCCAGTGTCGCCCCGGCGGCGTCGGTCCATTGCTGGTCTTCTGGCATCTGCCGTTCGTGATAGGCCCGGATGCGTTCGGCCGCCAGTTCCAGCGCGGCACGGTCCGCGTCCGAGACCTGCGCGACCGCTTCGGCGATTTCATCGACAGAAAACGCCAGTGTTTCCGGCGTCAGTTCCAGCCGGTCAAACTTGGCGGTCAACTCAATCACAGCCGCATCGCCCCGGGTGCGCACATCCTCAATGATCTCCGCAACCACGGCGTCCACATCCGGGCTGTCTTCTCGCTTGGCCGACAACAGCGCCTGAAAGGCGGGTTCAAACTCGGGCGACGAGGAATCTAGGAAAACGGGCATGATCTGGCTCTCCGGGCATTTGATCGGGACATATCGCCGGGATGGGCTGGCCTCAACCCTTCTCGGCGGGGTGCAGCGATTTGCGCATGGCGAAACAGGAAACGTCACCACGCGCGCCGCATTGCCCGGTAGGCTGCCAGCCATGCCGCCGATAAAACGCCTGCGCCGTTTGTGTCGCCTCAAGCCGGGCTTCGGTATGGCCCGAAGCGATCAACTCCTGTTCCAGCCGACGCAGCAAGGCCGACCCGATACCATGCCCGGTATGATCCGGATCGATATAGAGCAGGGTGATCTCATCGTTACGCAATCCACCTACGGCGGCGACCTGACCTGCACGTTCAGCCAACCAGATCTGCGCTCCGTCCCTGATCCAGCGCCGAATCGTCTCGGGGTCTTTGTTCACCGTCCATTTCGCGATGGCTTGCGGGTCACCCTGATGATCCACCTGACACAGCTGGGTGATCGAGCGGATCAGAACCCGGCTCAGATCGAACACATCGAACACAGTCGCGCGGCGCAGCCCCGAACCCGCCGGAGGCCCGGAGAACGCTTGTGATATGCCGCGCTTATTCCGGATGGTGCGGGGCCTGCCCCGACGGGGCCTGATAGGGCCGCGTCACATCCTTGAGCGTGGCGTCAATCGCCTCAACCGCCAGACGGATCGCGCCGTCACCTGCCAACGTCAGGATGATTTGGCCTGCGCCGTCCTCACCCGCTTCGAAATCGACCGACAGCAAAGACACCACCATATCCTTGTCGCTGCGATCTACACCCTGGCTGGCCACCGATAGCACCGAGTCAAACACCAGAACCGATTGGACACGTTCGAATGCACGTCCTCGGCGGGTGGCGGCGTCCTTATCTTCCCAACGAAAGCGGTTCAACAGCAGGCCAAACCGGCGCTGCGACGGCTGCCATTTCATCTCGGTCATCGGGAACACGGCATCTTGCGTCAGTGTAGAAATCACCTGCAGGTCATCGCCATCCTCGGCGCCGAGGTTCAGCGGGGCTTCGCGCCCGTCGTGAAAGCTTGCGTCTGTCATTGGCCTTTGATCCGTTCGATTTTGGCGCCCACGCCTTCCAGCTTGCGCACCACATGTTCATATCCGCGATCCAGATGATAGACCCGGCTGACCGTGGTTTCCCCTTCGGCTGCCAGTCCTGCCAGAATTAGCGAAACCGAGGCCCGCAGGTCCGTTGCCATCACCGGCGCGCCCTTCAGTTGCTCTACTCCGGTGACCGTAGCCGTACCACCGTGCACTTCGATATTCGCCCCCATGCGCACCAACTCCGGCGCGTGCATGAAGCGGTTCTCGAAAATACGCTCTTCCAGCACCGAGGTACCCTCGGCCGTACACATCAGCGCCATTATCTGTGCCTGCAGGTCGGTCGGAAAACCGGGGAACGGTTCGGTGACCACGTCCACGGACTGAACGCGCCCATTCTTGCGCGCAACTTTCAGGCCCTTGTCGGTTTCCGTAACGCTGACCCCGGCGGCCTCCAGTTTCTCGGCAAAAGAATCGACAAGACGCATCCGACCGCCCAGCAGCTCGACCTCACCGCCGCAGATAGCGGGGGCCAGCATATAGGTGCCCAGTTCGATCCGGTCGGTGACAACCTGATGAGTCGCGCCGTGCAGGCGATCGACGCCCTGAATTTCGATGGTCGAGGTGCCCTCACCCGAAATCTGCGCGCCCATCTTTCGCAAACATTCGACCAGATCGACAATCTCTGGCTCACGCGCGGCGTTCTTCAGCACCGTGGTACCCTTTGCCAAAGTGGCCGCCATAACGATGTTCTCGGTCGCGCCGACAGAGGCAAAGCGCATCTCATGCACCGCGCCTTTCAGACCGCCTGGCGCCTTGGCGTGCAGGTATCCGTCCTTCAGTTCAATCTCAGCGCCCAGCGCCTCGAGCCCCTCAACGTGGAGGTCCATCGGACGCGCGCCAATCGCGCACCCTCCGGGCAGCGAGACAACGGCTTCTCCGAACCGGGTCAGTAACGGGCCCAGAACTAGGTTAGATGCACGCATTTTGCGCACGATTTCATAGTCGGCGACGTGACTGGTCAGGCTGTGGCTGGACATGGCGATCACCTGCCCGTCCTGCAGCGAGGAAACTTCGGCCCCCAGCGACTGCAACAACAGCGTCATAGTCTTGATGTCGCTCAGCCGCGGCGCGTTGGTCAGCGTCAGCGGTTCTTCGCTCAACAAGGTGGCGGGCATGAGCGTCAGACACGCATTCTTGGCCCCTGCAATCGGTATCTGACCGTTCAGCGGGCCGTTGCCCGTCACCAAAATCGAATCCATCTGCTCTTATCCCTCGTCCTTATCGACAGTGTTCCCGGATGCCGCCCGCGCCTTGGCCTGCGCCTTGCGCCGCGCCATATTCGCCTTAAGCGCTGCCTTCAGCCGCTCGTCGCGTGCATCACCGGATTTACCGTGTTTTTTGGGTGTTTTTTTTTCTGTCATTGTCTTTCTCTACAGGAGGCGAAAAAAACCGTCCAGACACCCTTGCGCCGCGTTTCGTTTGAGTCTAATCACCCGCCCACGGCGCTGCTGTAGCTCAGAGGTAGAGCACTCCCTTGGTAAGGGAGAGGTCGAGAGTTCAATTCTCTCCAGCAGCACCATGATTTCCTCATCATTCTCAAAAACTTACGAAAACCAACTGCTTGCGCCTGCTAGCTCCTACACAGGAGTCTTAGGCATTGACCCCAGCCTTGCTTAAACCGGTCAACAACAAAAAAAGAGATATACTTCGCTGTAACGCGTATTCCAACGGACCTGAAGGGAATCATCGGTCGTGCTGAAGTGTCAAAGTCACTCCGCATCAAGGACGCAGCAAAGTCAAAAGAGAGAAATACCACCTAACACGCGTAGCCTCAAAAACGTTGCGCGCCCCTTCGGGCAAAGCCTGAACGGCTCCCCTTTGAGAAAATCGCCGTACTTTCTCGATATTGTAATTCCGCCTATCGGAAGTGTTGGAGAATAAGCCGGTTGAACCTCAGTTAAGATTGCCTGTCAGCGGCAGGTTAACGATAAACACCTCGGTCTAGTGTCGCTAACAGATAAACGCTCGGCAGGGATGAACTGCACGCAGTGCTGCCCAAAATCCTAGATGGAATGAAACGCGACAATAACCAGTAACTCGAAAACAAGTTGCGGTTTCTAAGACTGCAAAAATAGCGTGGCGGTCAAACTCAAAAACCGTACAACCCAAGCTATCTAATAGTCGCAGCAAATCTCACTGTTTCCGTATCAACACCTGTCGACCGAACTCAAATTATCAGTAAGCGGCAGCACGGGATTGGCATGCCGACAGCTTCACTTCTGGTTCGACACCATGTAACCTACGTTTGTTCAAGGTGCGCAATGCTCCAAGTGCCCCTAAAGCGCTGACAATAAGAAGCAATCCTGCAGGGAGCGGGACAGGCGAAGGGCTGGCGACATAAGGAGCGCTTTCATAGGTTGCGTTACCCAAGCGCCTACCAGTCGCGTCAAGAAGAACCGCAAGATTGGAAAAGCTGAAGTTTTCAATCGTACCAAATTCCGCTGTGGCAATAATTGAACCATTAGGACCCGCAGAGGGCGTATCTATGTACATACCACCTCCACTTGCTGCGAAAGGAAGTACCCTTGATCCGACTACACTGCCGGTAAGCCCGGGTCCGGAGTAGACTGTTACGCGCAGTTGGTTTGCTGCAAACGGTGATGCGCTCCAATACACATCATAAATATCAAAAGTGGTGCCAGAGCTAAAATCCACCGCTAGACCCTCAGTGGGGCTCAAAGTCGCCGCAGACGAAACCGACGCAAAAATTGAAAAAAGTGCTGATAGAGCACAGACGAAAACACCCCTCATTTTGCCCCCCAAAAACCTGAAAACCTACTATGAAAGATTGGCAAAAAGTATGCCTGAACACCATGCAATTAGCAACGCTACATCTCGCGCTCATTTGCCCGGCATAGTGCATATCTAGCCCTTCCATGCGCAGTCAGAGTTTCGGAGAGCTGAGGCAGTTTCGCAACGAATGAGACCTGTTACAGTATACGTTTCAGGTCGAAGAAACGCGCCACGTTGTAGCCTGACGTGCGGATTGGACAGCAAGAAACCGATCAAGGTCTGGATATCCGAATGGCTGCAGTCAATCCGGACGACTACTTCTCTGACGGATCGCTTTCGGCGTAGTCTCGCAGGCGGTCGACGTCTGCGATCTCAGCGTGGTTGCGGTTGATCTTCACACCAACGGTCTTGAGCCGCGAAAAGGCGCGGCTCAGGCTTTCCGGCTTCATCCCCAGACGCCCGGCAATCAGCATCTTGTCATAGGGCAATTCCACGTCGCAAGCTTGGGCATCGGTGTCGCACAGGCTCAGCAAGAACTCGGCCACCCGCTGTGCGCCTGTCTGGGCTTTTAGTTGCTCCAGTTGCGCCACCAGCGCATGCAGATGGGTAAAGGTCGAGGCCAAGATCGATACGCCGATCTCGGGGTCTTCCTTCATCAGCGACAGTAACAACGGGCTGGGGATATGCATGATTTCGCAGGCCGACACCGCCTCGGCAGAGACAGGATAGGGAACGTTCCGCAGCGCAACCGCCTCACCAAAGCTTTCACCGCGTGTAAAGACGCTCACCACCGCCTCGGCCCCGGTGGGCGACATACGGAACAGCTTGACCCAACCCGCCAGCACCACGTGTACGGCCTTGGCTTTTTCTTCCTGCAGGAAAATCGTCTCGCCGCGATCATAGCTGCGCCAGATTGCATGGCTGAGCAGAGTATCGACATGCTGATCCGGCAAGCTCTTGAGCAGGAGCGATTGCCGCGCGATTGCTTTTTGCGCTTCGTGAGCCAAGAAGGTTCCCCTTTTCCCTAGTCGATCTTCTGACCGGTACATCCTTCGGGTTCAGGCTATGCCAAAGCTGCGCCCAACGCACCAGTCTTTTCCGAGGTCAACTTGACAATAGTCATGTCACTTTGGGCACGACGCTCCTAATCTCGCCCCAAAGCCAGTATTCCGGGGAGCCAGAAAGATGGACTACGAGCGATTTTTCAGCCAAAGCCTCGATAGTTTGCGGGAAGAAGGAAACTATCGCGTCTTCATCGATCTGCAACGTCGCTGCGGATCCTTCCCAAATGCGCGCCAAACCGACGGACAGGTGCAGCGGGACGTGCGGATTTGGTGCTCGAACGATTACCTGGGCATGGGCCAACACCCTGCCGTGATTTCAGCCATGCATGACGCGCTGGACCGCTGCGGCGCAGGCGCGGGTGGCACGCGGAACATCTCGGGCACCACCCATGATCACGTACTGCTGGAATCCGAACTGGCTGATCTGCACGGCAAAGAAGCCGCGCTGCTGTTCACCTCGGGATATGTTTCGAACTGGGCCGCCCTTGGCACCCTTGCTTCCAAAATCCCCGGACTGATCGTGTTTTCAGATGCCCTGAACCACGCCTCGATGATCGAAGGCATCCGCCACTCACGCGCTCAAAAGGTCATCTGGAAACACAACGATTTAGAGGATCTTGAGGCGAAACTGGCCGCCGCTGATCCCGATGCGCCAAAGATGATCGCATTTGAGTCGGTCTATTCGATGGATGGAGACATCGCGCCGATCAAAGAGATTTGTGATCTGGCCGACAAATACGACGCCATGACCTATCTGGATGAGGTCCACGCCGTAGGTCTCTATGGTCCGCGTGGTGGCGGTATCGCCGAACGCGAAGGTCTGATGGATCGACTGACCGTGATTGAAGGTACCCTGGGCAAAGCCTTCGGTGTGGTCGGTGGCTATATCGCTGCTTCGGCCGCGTTGTGCGACTTCGTACGCAGCTTTGCCAGCGGGTTCATCTTTACAACTGCCCTGCCCCCCTCAATCGCAGCTGGCGCTGCGGCCTCGATCCGGCACCTGAAACAGTCGAGTGCCGAACGCAATCTGCAAAAGGCCCGCGTGGCGCAGGTGCGCGCCCGTCTTGACGCCGAGGGCATCCCGCATCTTCCCAACCCCAGCCACATCATCCCCGTGATGGTCGGTGATCCGGTCAAATGCAAATTCATTTCGGACACACTGCTGGAAGAGTTTGGCATCTATATCCAGCCGATCAACTACCCCACCGTTCCCAAAGGAACCGAGCGCCTACGGATCACGCCGTCGCCGGTTCACACCGACGCCGATATCGGCCACTTGGTCAATGCTCTGTCGGCCCTCTGGCAACGGTGCCAGATAGCGCGCATGCCGATGGCCGCCCAATAACCAAAGCGCCCCTTGCTTGGAAACCTGCCGCCCTTTCGGGGCGGCTTTTTTCTTTCTCAGATCAGGTAAAGGCCGAAGATCAGCACCGCAAACCCCGTCAGAACCATGGTGAAGCCGCGCAGCCAAGACGGGCTGGTAGCAAGGTCCAGGTAATGGGCTAGGATAATGCGGGATTTGGCCAGCGCTAGAATCAGAATCCCACCGCCCAGAACTTCGGACGGCAACGGCATTGTGGTCAGCACCGCCGACCCAAGGCTAAGCACCAACAGAGCTAGCCAGGCCCGTGTAAGAGTGTTTGCGATCATTTCCCTCATCCCAACAGGTAGATAACGGGGAACAGCATGATCCAGACCAGATCAACCATGTGCCAGAACTGGGCACCTGCCTCAATATTGCGGGGATCATCCCGCCACGAGACCAGCAGCAAAATGCCAACCCCGGCCAGCACATGCGCGGCGTGAAAACCGGTCAGCAAGTAGTAGAACAGAAAGAACGGGTGCGTTTCGTATCCGATCCCCTGCGCAGCTTTGTCCGCGTACTCCGTGCCTTTTATGATCAGGAACACCACGCCCAGCAGGGCAGCGCCAAACAAAGCCAAACGCGCAGCTCCGCGCCGGGAAGCCTGCCGCCAGTGCAGCGCCTGCGCCGCCAGATAGCCAGACGTGACCAAAACAGCAGTGTTGAACGCCGCGCCGGTGCGATGCAAATGCGACTGCGCCTCGGCAAAGCCCACCGGATCGGTCAGGCGCACGCCCATAAAGGCGATCATCCCGGCGCCGAAGACCAGCAATTCCGAGATGATCAGAACCCACATCAGCAACTCGCCCGGAAGCTCGTCGATCAGAGAGGTATCGCTCATGCGCCGACCAGTTGGCGGTAGATCTGCGGCAAGGCCATCGTCAGACGATGCGGGTCGGGGATAACAGCAAAACCGCCTTGCCCGAACATACGCGGGAACCAGCTTTTGCCAGTCTTGTCGATGGTAACGCCAAAGACCGATTGTCCGGCCCGGCGCGCCTCAAGAACAGCTTGGCGTGTGTCTTCGATTCCGTGGCGGCCCTCATAATGGTCCAGATCGTTCGGTTTGCCATCGGTGATCACCAGCAGCAGGCGGCGCTTACGAGTTTGCTTGGCCAGATCGGCAGAACAATGACGGATCGCAGCGCCCAACCGCGTGTAATGCCCCGGCCGCAGCGACGCGATGCGCTGTTCGACGGTGCTGCTCATCGGCTCGTCAAACCGTTTGCAGCGTTGCACATAAACGCGCTGGCGTTTCAGAGAGCTGAAGGCATGGATGGCAAAATCGTCACCGCAGGCATTCAGGCCCCAGGCCAAAGCGGCCAGCGCCTCACGTTCGACATCAATCACGGCGCGGCCTGTGACGGCGCTTTCGGTAGAACGGCTGACATCCAGCACAATTGACACCGCCAGATCGCGCGCCACTGGGCGGGACTGCATCCAGATGCGTTCGTTGCCCTCACCACTGGCCATCCTGTCGGTTTCGGCGCGTACGGCGGCTTCGATATCCAGCTGATCTCCATCCAGATGGCCGCGCGTCATCACCCGACCGGGGCGCAGGGCCTCGAACTGGCGTTTCACTGCGCGAATTCGGCGGGCGGTGGCGGGGTCTTTGCCAAACTCGGCGGCGTCTTCGCGGATCTCGGCATCCGAGAGTAGAACGTTGACGTGATCTGGCAGGTATTGACCTGTACGCACATCCCATTCGGGATAGAGGATACGGCCTGACAAACGTTCGCGATTCACGTCTTCGGGGGCAAGGTCCAGATGCAGCTTCAGCTTGGTCGGTGGCGCCTTGGAGATCTGGCCCAGGCCTATTTCTTCCTGGTCATCGGCAGCTTTTTTTGCATTGTCAGGATCATCGTCGTCGATGCGTCGGTTGATGTTCAGGAACTCGGCCCAGCTGAGAATGGCCTCAAACTTATGCAGAATAAAACTGTCGCTGCGGTTGGCCTGATCCGATTTGCGGCGGCGTGCGCGGTGGGTTTTCTCACTGGATTCTTCAGGTGGACCTTCGGTTTCGGGGTTTTCGACCTCGTTATGTTCGGAAAAACCAACCGCGCGCAGTTCTGGCCACAGGGGGACCGGGCGCATCGGTTGATAGCCACGCGGGGCAATAAGGTCATTGTCCAGCTTCAGCATCTGTTCAGCCCGGTCCGACAGCGGCGCAGGGTCCCCCAGCATGTGACGGACAAGTTCTTCAACCGTAGCCTCAACCGGTGGCAGGCCCGGGATGTCGCGGTGATGCAGAACACCTTTGCAAAGCTCGGTGTAAAGTGGGCGCAGTCCAGGAGCGTCATCCAGCGTCGTCTCGACCATGCTCTGCGCCGCGATCAGCGCGTGCACGTCGGCGCGCAGCGGATCGTCCTCGTCAATTCGGGTTCCGGCATGGGCAGCGGCGGCGGCGAGCCAGACATAAAGCGCGCCATTCGCCTCGCGCACGGGGAAAACAGCCAGCCGATCCGGCAGGCGCAATACCTCTCCATCGAACGAGGCGCGCGGCATCAGTTCAGCCTCGGTTGCCAGCTTGCGACGCCAGCTTAACCGGTGGCGTGAAACCTCGGGCGAGACCGGGCGCAATTCAACGCCCGGACTACCCCCAAGTCCCCGGAAGAGGACTGCCAGCCGCCCCGCGACCTCTGAGAGGTCGACCGCGGCTCCAACATGCACCTCAGGTGCATCGAGACGGCTGGCAAGGGTGTGCCACAGTTTCCCGATCGTTTCTTCGGGTTCCCATGGCTCAAATTCGATCCTGACCATCGGCGGGCCTCACCCAAAGACAGCCGTGACAAGATCGAGGAGCCCGCGTTTGATATCCTCGTCATCAGTCAGAGGTTCGATCATTGCGGCAAGGATGGCGCGGTCGGTCGACATGCCCTGTGCGATCAGCGTCGCGGCATAAACGACCAAGCGGGTGGAAACGCCTTCCTCAAGATCCTGACCCTTGAGCCCGCGCAGCTTGTTCGCCAACCGGATCAGCGGCTTGCAGCGCTCCAGCGCCAGCCCGCTTTCCTGAGCAACAACTTCGGCCTCCATCTCGGGCGACGGGAAGTCGAACTCGAGAGAGATGAACCGTTGCCGGGTCGAGGGTTTCAGGGTTTTCAGGATATTCTGGTATCCGGGGTTGTACGAGGCGACCAGCATAAAACCGGGTGCGGCCTCAAGTTCTTCGCCTGTGCGGTCGATCGGCAGTATGCGCCGGTCATCGGTCAGTGGGTGCAACACGACGGTCACGTCTTTGCGGGCTTCGACCACCTCATCAAGGTAGCAGATCGCGCCTTCGCGGACCGCGCGGGTCAAGGGACCATCAACCCAGACGGTTTCGCCACCTTTCAGCAGGTAGCGCCCGATCAGGTCGGCGGCGGCAAGGTCATCGTGGCAGGCCACGGTATATAGCGGACGACCAAGGCGGGCGGCCATATGGGCCACAAAGCGGGTCTTGCCGCAGCCCGTCGGCCCCTTCAGCAGAACCGGTAGGTCGTTGTTGTAAGCGGCGGTGAACACATCGCATTCATCACGCTGGGGCAGGTAGAAGGGGGCGTCAGCCGCCCCCGTTCCCATGTTTCTTGAGCCGTCCATCTTCATGACTCCGCTGCGACGTGGTCAGGATCGTTTTCCAGCCGGTCGCGTTCGATCGGGCCGGGTTCAACCATCTCTTTCCGGGGCACCCAGATCGAGTAGATGAACAAAAGCGCACCGAGGACAACGACAACACCGGAACCAAGACGCATCCAGTAGAAGATCGCGATCTGGTCTTGCACGTCCATGAAGTAGTCACCGACCACACGTTGCATGTGCGTTTGCACGGTACCGCCGAAGGTCAGCACGAAGGTCATAAAGACCATGCCGCTGGTCATCAGCCAGAACGAACCCATGTTCAGTACCTGATTGTACGGGTCACGGTTCTTCAGGATTGGCATCGCATAGCTGAAGATTGCCAGGTTGAGGCAGACATATGCACCGTAGAAGGCCAGGTGGCCGTGGGCTGCAGTGATCTGCGTACCGTGGGTATAGTAGTTCACCCCGTGCAGCGTGTGCAGGAAGCCCCAGACACCGGCACCGAAGAAGGCAAGCGTGGCACAGCCCAGCGACCACAGCAGCGCAGCCTTGTTGGGGTGGTCACGACGACCTTTCCAGACCATGACGAAGGCAAAGGCCATCATCGCGAAGAACGGGATCACTTCGAGGCTCGAGAAGATCGAACCGATCCACTGCCAGTACGCGGGTGTACCGATCCAGTAGTAGTGGTGACCCGTACCAAGGATGCCCGAGAACAGCGCGGCGGCGACGATGACATAAAGCCATTTTTCGACGATCTCACGGTCAACACCGGTCAGTTTCAGCATCAGGTAGGCCAGGATCGAGGCCATGATCAGTTCCCACACGCCTTCAACCCAAAGGTGGACGACATACCACCAGTATTGTTTGTCCAAGGCCAGGTTGCCCGGGTTGTAGAAGGCAAACAGGAACAGCAGCGCCAGACCCCACAGACCCAACAAAAGGATGTTGGTGATCGCGGTCTTTTTACCCTTCAGAACGGTCATCGACACGTTGTAAAGGAAGATCAGCGCGGCCACGACGATGCCTGCCTTGACCCATTTGGGTTGTTCAAGGAACTCGCGCCCCTCTTTGCCCAGCAGCCAATTGCCTTCGAAAAGGTTGAAGACATAGGTCACAACCACGCCCAATGTACCGACCACCAGAATGATCAGCTGCAAATAGGCTAACTTGGGTGAATGTATTTCACGCTCAGATTCTTCCGGGATCAGGAAGTAAGCCGCCCCGAAGAAGCCCAGGATCAGCCAGACGATCAGCGAGTTGGTGTGCAGCATCCGCACGATGTTGAACGGCAGAAGCTCACTCAGGAAGTTTGGGAACACATAGATCAAACCGGCCAGCAGGCCGCCGATCACCTGGATCGCAAACAGGGCCATTGCCACCGCAAAGTAGGCGTAGGCGATTTTTTGGGATTCGTATTTCATTTCTCCGTTCCCTTTCTCAGCCGGCCTCGTTGGGCGGCCAGCCCTGAGCGTCGATATTGTCCGTCCAGATCAGGAAGTTGGTCAGATCGCGGAGCTCTTCGTCGCTGAGGTTGAATTGTGGCATCTGCCGACGACCGGGAATGCCGGTCGGCTGCGCCTCCATCCAGCCTTTAAGGGATTCAAAGGCCGATTCCGGGTCGTCGAGGACGCCCCACCGAGTCATTACGTTAGCGACTTCGGGGGCAAAGTAGGCCCCTTCACCCAGAATCGTATGACAGTTGATACAGGCGTGTTTTTCCCAGACGTGTTTGCCGCGAACCACACTTTCATCGAGCTTTGCCGAATTCTCGGAATTCACGATATACCAGTGTGAATGGGCCGACAGGGCCAAGAATATGAGGATAAAGAACAGTGACCCGCCATAGAATATGTTGCGGGCCATGCTCTTGGTCATGACTTCTCGCATTGCGCTCTCCTTTGCGCAGATTAGCTAGTCTGAACACCATGGCGGCTGGGCCATGGTGTCTCCTTAACGAAAGTCAAGACTGGCCGAAGTAATTGAAATTCATCCCGCCCGGGCTGCGCGGGGACCTGTCAGGGCGGGCCACATTGCAATCAGGTACAGCGCAAAGGCGCAGACCCACAGGCCATCGGACAGCAGCATCGCCACCATATAGCCTGCGTTCAGGTCCGCTCCGATCCAGCGCGACAGAGCTGCCACGGCCATCAGCCCATAGGCGACAACCATTGGAGCGGGTGCGATCAACGCACGACCGCTGTGACCCAGCGCAGCGCGGCTCATGACCGCCAGGGTCATGCCGCCGACGCAACCGATGCCCAGAACATGCAGGGCGGCGACTTCATTACCCAGGCCCAGCACCGAAAGCCCCCAGAGAACCAGCCCAAGCGCCAGCATTCCAAGCCCCAGATGCAGCGCCAGCAGAATCGGTTGCCGCACAGCCCAGCGTGCGCGCCAGCGTGCCATGCGCAATACCTGCACCGCGCCCAATGCAAGTGCAACCACCCCGGCCACCGGCCCGGCGCCAAACACCAAAACGCTCAGCGGCAGAATCAAGGCCAGAATCATACCCGCCTTATCCAAGACAGCGACCGAAACCGGCCAGTCCGCCTCAGGCACGCCTTCGCGCTTCATGGCATTGCGGGTGAAGGCCGGCGTGATCCGCCCGCCCAAGATGGCAATCATTGCACACAAGCTCAGCAGCCCTGCGCGCAACCCGGTTTGCAACGTGTCCGCCGTGACCTCCATCCATTCCAGATGAGTCATCAGGTCCGCGGCCCAGATCAGGCTGAGCAACAGCAGGAAAATCATGTTCTGCGGTTTTGGGCGACGGATCAGCTGAGTCAGGATTTTGGCTGCCAAAACAGGCACAAAGGCCAGATCGACCATCGCAACTAACACTGGCGGCAGCATCCCGGAAAACCACATGGCCATCCGACCCGCCAGCCACAGCCCGGCGGCCAGAGTGATAAAGCGTGCGCGCGCCTCGGGCGCGCCGGTCCAGTTGGGAACAGCCGTCAGAAAGAACCCGCCCAGCGCGGCGGTGGCATAGCCAAAGATCATCTCGTGCGCGTGCCACATTGGTGGCGTCATGCCATAATCCGGCGCCATGTAGGGCACCGCCAGCCACAGCCCCCAAACCAGCCCCACAAACAGGCCGTAAAGACCGGCGGACAGAAAGAAAACACGAAACGCCTCACCAAGAACACGGGCGACGATTGCGGGCATGGCTGCTCTCCTTGACGGTTTTCTAAGCCCTAGCAGCGAAGCTGAAACGGCGACTTAACCAAAATCAAAACGTTGGAAAACATGCCCCTAAGATTCAGATTTTTCCGCGATTTTTTCGCGATTTTTCCAGTTGCCACCCCGAATTGCACCCCTTGTGTTGACTTTCGTCAAGGAGTGCTATCGCACGATGCTCCACCCTTGGGGGTGCCTCACCACGCAAATGGAGAGTGATCATGTCACTTGGAATCAGCTACAACAAAACTGGCCGCGCCTTTGGGGCCGGTTTGGCGATGCTGCTGGGCAGCGTCGCTGCACCAGCCTTCGCCGAAGAGCCAACCCTCAGCGAGGAAGCGTTTGAATCATCCAAACAGCTTTATTTCGAACAATGCGCAGGCTGTCACGGCGTTCTGCGCAAAGGCGCCACAGGCAAGAGTCTTGAACCACATTGGAAGAAAACCGCAGCCGACGGAACCGTGACCGAAGGCGGAACCCTTGCACTCGGGCAGGAACGTCTTGAGAAAATCATCGCCTGGGGTACCGAAGGCGGGATGAACAACTTCTCGGACATCATGACCGAGCAGGAAATCAAGGATATGGCGACCTACATTCAGATGGAGGCCCCCAAGCCGCCTGAGATGTCGCTGGAGCAGATGAAAGAGACCCGCAAGGTCTATGTCGAAGAAGCCGACTACCCGACCGAGCCGCTTCACGGCCGCAATTGGGAAAACTTCTTCGTCGTCATCGAGCGTGACGTAGGTAAGGTGGCTGTTATCGACGGCGACACCAAAGAAGTGCTAACGCACATCCCGACAGGTTACGCCGTGCACGTTCTGAAAGCATCGGAACACCACAGCATTACCGAGCCTGAGCACCCCGGCCGCTTCTGGTACACCATGGGCCGCGACGGCAAGATGACCAAGATCGACCTCTGGCAGAAGCCCGAGAACATGTTGGTTTCGGAAGTCAAGATTGCCTATGACGCACGTGACGTGGCCGTTTCCGGCGACGGCAAATACGTCATCGGTGGTGGTTACTGGCCGCCGCACTTTGCAATCGTAGATGCCCAGACAATGGAACCGGTCAAGGTTGTATCGACCCGCGGTGTGAACGTGGACGGCGACTATGTGGAAGAGGCACGTGTGGCCGCAATCTACACAACGCCGAACGAGCCGACCTGGATCGTCGCGATCAAGGAATTGGGTCAGCTGTGGCAGGTTGATTATACCGACCTGGATAACCTGCGGATCGACAAGATCGACTCGGCCAAGTTCCTGCACGACGGGTTCTTTGACCCGACTGGCCGGTACTTCCAAATCGCCGCAAACGCGTCGAACAAGATGGTTGTTGTCGATACCCAAACCCACAAGCTGGAAGCGATGATCGACACCGCCGCGTTGCCGCACCCCGGTCCGGGCGCCAACTGGGTCGACCCGAATTGCGGTCCGGTCGCTGGCACAACCCACCTTGGTGTCGGTACCGTGACTGTTTGGGGCAACGATCCCGAGAACCGTCCGGATGATGCCTGGAAGGTCTGCTACGAAGTGGAAACCGATGGCCCCGGCCTGTTTGTTCGGACCCACCCGAATTCGGACTACATCTGGGCGGACCAGACCAAGCACCCCGAGCCTGAAATTCAGCAATCGGTGCAGGTCATCTCGAAAGAGACCGGCGAGATCGTGAAAACCATCCAGATCACCGAAGATGAAGGCAGCGCTGCCGTACACTTCGAGTTTAACGCGGATGGCACCGAGGTCTGGGTTTCCAAATGGAACCTATCGGACTCGAAAGAACCCAACGGTCAGATCGTGATCTTCGACGCCAAGACGCTGGAAGAAATCGGTCGCATCGAAGGGCTGTATGCCCCGACCGGCAAGTTCAACGTCTACAACCGCTCGAACCACGTCACCTGACGGGTTTGATACCACAACCGGAAAGGGCGGGCCCCTCGCCCGCCCTTTCCTCGTTTGACAGTTCAGCCAAACACGCCCGCCCGACTTACCGGGCCAGTCAATACAGCCATAACGGAGCCCGGATATGACCTCCGAACCGGATAAAAAACCACCGATCTGGCGCCGGTATTTCCTGTGGGGAATGCCCGTGGCCGGAATCGCTGCCGCCTTTGTCGGTGGCATCATCTTCTGGGGCGGGTTCAACACCGCCATGGAAGCCACCAACACCAAAGATTTCTGTATCTCGTGCCACGAGATGCGCGATTTCGTCTACGAGGAATACACAGGTACGATCCACGACGTGAACCGTTCTGGCGTGGGCGCGGTCTGTTCCGACTGCCACGTGCCCAAGGACTGGACCCACAAGATCATCCGCAAGATCAAGGCGTCCAAAGAGCTGTATGGCAAGATGGTCGGCACCATCAACACCCGCGAGAAATTCGAGGCCAAACGTGTACACCTGGCCATGAACGAATGGGAACGGATGAAGGCCACCGACTCGCGCGAATGCCGCAACTGTCACGATTTCGAATCGATGATGCCGGAATTCCAGAAACCCCGCGCGCGTCAGCAGCACCTGAATGCAATGGAGATCGGCCAGACTTGTATCGACTGCCACAAGGGTATTGCGCACTCGGATGCCCGCGACCGGGCCGACGAAGAGTATCTGGAAAAGCTTGAAACCCCGAATCCGGACTTCATCCGCCCGATTCCGCCCGAGTATTTGGTCAGTCTGGAGCGGATTGAGGCAAAGGAAGCCGCTGAAGCCGAGGCTGAAAAAGCCGCCAAGGCAGCGCAGCAAGAGGCCGTTCAGGCTCAGATCGCAGCCGCAGTTGACGCGGCCGTCGCTGAAGAGCGTGCCGCAGCAAACGGTGAAGAGGCCGCAGCTCCCGCAGGAGGTGGTGGCGGCGATGTCCCAGGCAACGTCGACTGGAACGCCGTGGCCAGCGCGGATCTGAAACTGTTCTACCCCGGTCAGGCTTCGTTTGAATGGGTGCAGAACGGCAAGTTCCATGGTGGCGCCCGTCCGCTGACAAAAGGCGGCGATCAGTGCTCGACCTGTCACGCCAAGGAACTGGACACGATCGGCAACAAGATTGTGGCCGGTGGTGATCTGGAGCCAACGCCGATCCCCGGCAAACGTGGTGTGATCGACGCAACCGTTCAGGCCGCACATGACGACGAGAACCTGTATATCCGCTTGCAATGGCCGGATGCAGGCCACAACCCGGCACCGTTCGTGGATGGTGGCAAGATGGACCCCGACAACCAGATCAAGGTTGCCATGATGATCACCGGTACCGGTATCGAGATGGGCGACCAAGTTGGTTGCTGGGCCTCGTGCCACGCCGACAACTCGTATATGCCCTTTGATCCGGGTGCGGAGGCGATTGCCGCCAATGGTGATGTCTCAGGTCGTCTGACCGCTCAGGACACGGTGACCAAATACATCAGCGAAAGCCGCACCGAGGTTGATACCAAAGGTCGTCGCGGTAAGCCGATGGGTGGTTGGGAGAAACTGCATACTGCCGAGCAGATCGAGCAGTATCTGGCCGACGGCACCTATCTTGACCTGATGCGTGTCTATGCGGACGGCAGTGCCACCAACGGCTATCTTCTGGAACAGCGCGTGGTCAATGACGGCGAGATCGCCGCATCTGCCGAACTTTCCGGAGGAATGTGGACTGTGGTCTTTACCCGTCCGCTGACCTCCGGTGCGCCCGGCGACGTGCCGCTGGAGGCCGGCAATACCTACACGGTCGGCTTTGCCATCCACGATGACTTTGCCGCCGCGCGGTTCCACCATGTGACGCTGGACACTAGCCTTGCATTGGACGACGACAGCGCCTTCATCAACGTGGTAAAACAATAATTGAGGGGGCCGGATGAACCGGCCCCTTCCCCTTTGGAAAGGAGACATGGATGATGAAACCCCACCGCCTTCTTCCCGCGCTGCTGCTTTTGGCCGCGCCCGCCTGGGCCGATGAAACCGCTGAGATCTGTGCCGAGGCCGAAGATCGCTATGTCGAGATGTTTGACCAACCATCGTCCGCTGTCGAGGACGCCGAGGTGGTGCTGATGTACAAATACAACTTCTGCCCTCGCGAATTGACCGTAAAGCCGGGCACCACCGTGCGTTGGGTAAATGTGGACAAACGCACCAGCCATTCGGTCTTGCTGAAAGACGGCAGCGAACCCGAAAGCGATCGGTTGTTCCCCGAGGAATCGGTGGACATGACATTCCTCACGCCGGGCCCGCAGGAATACCTGTGCGGTCCGCATTGGGAAACGCAGGACATGATCGGCATGATCACAGTCGAACCCTGAGCCGAGGCAAAAATACAGGCAAAATCAAAGGAGCGCGGGCGCTAATCCCGCGCTCCTTAACTTATGTCAAGGAGGTTGGTTTAGGATTACGCCAACTTGGCCTCATGACACGCCCGGTTCACCCAGCAACGTCCCCTATTCGCGCGTGGAAGCTGCCGGAAGGTCCGGGTTCCGAGGACATTCAGAACAAGCGAGTTAGCACATGAGCGGTAAGGTTTTTCTGATTGGCGCCGGCCCAGGCGACCCCGAGCTGATGACCCTGCGCGCCCTGCGTATGCTGCAAGAGGCCGACGTGGTCGTCTATGACCGGCTGGTTTCGGACGGAATCCTCGCCCTGCACGCCGACGGTGCGCGGCTGATCCCGGTGGGCAAGGCCCCCAAATGCCACACCGTACCGCAGGATCGCATCAATGAAATCCTGAAAGAAGAGGCACTGGCCGGTCACACCGTCGCAAGGCTGAAGGGCGGTGATCCGATGATCTTTGGCCGCGGCTCGGAAGAAGCCGCCTATCTGATGGCTTATGGAATCGCTGTCGAATACGCACCGGGTATCACGGCGGCACAGGGGGCCTCCAGTTCGACCGGCGTGCCGCTGACCCATCGCGGGCTGGCGACCTCGGTTCAATATGTTACCGGCCACCGGCAAGCCGACAAGGTGCTGGATCTGGACTGGAAACGGCTGGCCGATCCTGACTCGACCTTGGTGGTCTATATGGGCGTTGCCAACATCGGCCAGATCGCCATGGGGCTAATGACCGAGAGCCTGCCCGGCTCGACCCCCGTTCTGGCCGTGGGCAAAGCCACCACACCGGATGAGAGCCGCATGGTATCCCGCCTTGATCAATTGGCGGCGGATGTCCGCAAAGCCGACCTGAAAGCGCCAACCTTGTTCATCATCGGCAAGGTGGTTTCGCTCTACGCAGAACGGCCTTTGGCAGACCTGCTGGAACAGGCTCATGGCTAAGCTTGGTCATAAAAGCCTGGGGCAGCGCCAGGTCCCGGCGGGGGGCCAGGCGCCTAGCCGGGGGATGGACCGGGTGTTACCCCGCAGGGCGGGCCAACGTTCGGGCTGGACGGCGCACGCCGTGCTGACGACCGCCGTAGTTCTGGCCACGTCAGCCTTTGCCGCAGAAGCCATTGACCCCAACGCACTGAAACGACTTGTCCATCAGGATTGCGGCTCGTGCCACGGGTTGTCGCTGAAAGGCGGCCTTGGCCCCGATCTGCGGTCCGAGACATTGCAGCATTACGATGCCGACGTCCTGACCGGTGTCATCCTTGACGGCATTCCCGATACCGCAATGCCCCCATGGCGGCCCCTGATCAGCGAAGAAGAGGCCGAATGGATCGCCCGTTACCTGCTGGAACAGGAGGAACAATGAAACATCTCATCCTCGGCCTTGCAGCCACATTGATGATCACAACGGCACATGCCGATCCTACCGCAACCGGAGACCTGGGTCTGGTGATCGAACGGGCCAAGGGGTCAGTCCTGTTGGTCGACCAGTCCGACCGCGCCGCGCTCGCGCGGATCGAGGGGCTGGGCGACCTTTCCCATGCCTCGCTGGTCTATTCGCCGGATGAACGCTTTGCGTATGTCTTCGGGCGTGACGGCGGGCTGACCAAGGTGGACATTGTCACCCGTCAGATCGTGAACCGCGTCGTGCAGGCGGGCAACGCCATCGGCGGCGCAATCTCAGACGATGGCAAACTGGTGGCCGTGTCCAACT
The DNA here is from genome assembly GCF_056542405.1 of Ruegeria sp. AD11(2025). NCBI lineage: Bacteria > Pseudomonadati > Pseudomonadota > Alphaproteobacteria > Rhodobacterales > Roseobacteraceae > Ruegeria > Ruegeria sp. AD11(2025). Next base: position 52,850 of record NZ_JBQFZU010000014.1, read on the forward strand.
ATGAACCCGGTGGTGTACGAGTCTTTGATGCGGACACGCTGGAGATGGTCGCCGACATTCCCACCGACAGCAAAACCATCGGTTTAGTCGATGCGCCGGGCCGTCGCTTCGTGTTTACCATGTGGGACACGGGCGAGACCTGGATTGCCGATTTTGCCAAAGGCGACCCCGCGATCACCAAGATCACCGACATGGGCAAGAACCCTTACGACGCGCTGATCACCGCCAATGGCCGCACCTATATCACCGGCCTGTTCGGCGAGGACGGCCTGACCGCGCTGGATCTCTGGGCCGAGAACCCCGAACCCATCCGCGTGCTGCCCGACTATGGGCGCGGACAGGAGGAAATGCCGGTCTACAAGATGCCCCATCTGGAAGGCTGGGCGCTGACCGGGCGCGAGTTCGTCCTGCCCGCCGTTGGCCATCACGAGGTTCTGTGGATCGACTCTGACACCCTTACCGAAACCGGGCGCACCAAGACGCACGGCCAGCCGGTCTTTGCCATGGCTCGCCCCGACGGGCGGCAGGTCTGGGTCAATTTCGCCCATCCACTGAACGACACGATTCAGGTCATCGACAGTGTCAGCAAAGAGATCATCCACGAATTCAAACCCGGCCCCGCCGTGTTGCACATGGAGTTCACGCCTCGCGGGCATGAGGTCTGGCTCAGCGTGCGCGATGCCAACAAGGTTATGGTCTACGACACGCAGACCTTCGAAAAACTGCGCGAGATCGATGCGGACAGCCCCTCGGGCATCTTCTTTACAGCGCGTGCGCACAAAACGGGGCTGTGACGGATGGATCATATCACCGACCCGATCGACCGCCGCCTGCTGGATGAGTTCCAGCGTGATTTCCCGATCACCGACCACCCGTTTCAGGTTCTGGGCAATACGCTGGGTCTGGACGAGGCCGAAGTCATCGACCGCCTGACCCGAATGCGCGCAACCGGCCGGATCACGCGCGTTGGCGCGACGATTGCACCCGGTGCGGTTTCGGCCAGCACTCTGGCTGCCGTCGCCGCGCCCGATGAGCGTCTGGAAGAGGTCGCCGCAATGATCGACGCGGAACCCGGCGTTAACCACAATTACCAGCGCGAGGATGACTGGAACCTATGGTTTGTCGCCACCGGCCCGGACCGTACGCATGTGAATGACACGCTGGCGCGGATCAGCCATCGCACCGGGCTGCGGGTGCTGGATTTGCGGCTGGTGCGCCCGTTCAACGTCGATCTGGGGTTCCGCATGTCGGGCAATACCCGCAACGTGCCCGGCCCCCGCAAGGTGGATTGCTCGGCCATGCGGGACGGAGACCGCCCCTTGCTGCAGGCGCTGAGTTCGGGCCTGCAACTGGTCATTGATCCGTTTGCTGATCTGGCACGGTCTCTGGGTCGGTCCGCCCCCGAGGTGATGGCGCGAATCGAGGCACTGCACGATGCGGGCATTATCTCGCGCCTGGGTGTCATCGTTCGCCACAGGGCGCTTGGCTGGTCGGCCAACGCGATGGTGGTCTGGGACATGCCCGCCGATCAGGTCGGCACTGCTGGCCCGGCACTTGCCGCACATCCCGGCGTGACCCTGTGTTATGAGCGGAACCCGGTCGAGGACATCTGGCCCTATCGCCTCTATTCCATGATCCACGCCCGGTCGCGCAGCGAAGCGCTGGAAACCCTTTCAAGTGCCGTCGCCTTGCCGGAACTGGCCAGTGCGCGCCACAAGGTGCTGTTCTCGACCCGCTGCTTCAAACAGACCGGCGCGCTGATCCACCAAAAGGAGGCTGCGGCATGACACTGGACGCAACCGATCGCGCAATCCTGAACCGGATGCAGGACGATCTGCCACTGAGCACGCATCCCTATGCCACAATCGCCACCGAGCTGAGCATTTCGGAGAGCGACTTGCTGGACCGTCTCAAACGCATGAAAGAAGAGCGCATCATCACTCGCTTTGGTCCGTTTTTTGACGCCGCTGCCATGGGCGGCGCCTTCTGCCTGTGCGCAATGGCCGTTCCACCCGAGAATTTCGAAACCGTCCTGACCAAAGTCAATGCGCATCCAGAGGTTGCCCATAATTATGAACGCACGCATCGGCTGAACATGTGGTTCGTCCTGGCAACCGAAACCCCCGAGGGGATCGAGGCCACCGCCGATGCCATCGAACGGGAAACGGGGATCGAGGTACTTTGTTTTCCCAAATTGCAGGAATTTTTCATTGGCTTCCGGGTGGCGGCATGATCGACGCGAAAGACAGAGAGATTATCGAGGCGCTGCAAGGCGGCCTGCCGCTCGTGCCTGCACCCTACGCGCAGGTGGCTTCGGACATGGGCATGGACGAAGACGAGTTGCTGCTTCGTCTGGCCGACCTGAAATCGAGCGGTGTGATCCGCCGCATCGCTGCTGCACCCAATCACTACAAACTGGGCATGACCTCGAACGGCATGACCGTGTGGGATGTCGAAGACGACCACGTGACCGAACTGGGCACCCGGATCGGCGCTTTGCCGTTTGTCACCCACTGCTACGAACGCCCTCGCGCCCTGCCCGACTGGCCTTATAACCTGTTCGCCATGGTCCACGGAACGGACCGCGACGAGGTCGAAGAAAAGCGGGCGGAAATCACCGCAATACTGGGCGAGGCCTGTCGGGCCAAAGATATCCTCTATTCCACGCGCATTCTCAAAAAGACCGGGCTGCGCCTGAAAACGAAAGGCTGAGACATGTTCCGCCTGACCGAATACATGCATCAACTCGTCACCCCGACCCCGGTGCGGAAACGCCGCCCCGGACCGGTAAAACCGGTGGTAATCTGGAACCTGACGCGACGCTGCAACCTGAAATGCCGTCATTGCTACACCGTCTCGGCGGATGTTGCGTTCCCAGGCGAGCTCAACCACGAGCAAGCCATGGTAACCCTTGAGGATCTGGGCCAGTTTCGCGTCCCGGCCTTGATCCTCTCGGGTGGGGAACCGCTGGACCGGTTCGATTTCTTCGATATCGCCAAACGCGCCCGTGACCTAGTGCCGATGCTGGCATTGTCGACCAACGGTACACGGATACACGACGAAACCGCCGACATGATCGCCGATGTCGGGTTCAACTATGTCGGCATCTCGTTGGACGGGATCGGGGCCACGAATGACTGGTTCCGCGGGGTTGAAGGCGCCTTTGCCGACGCCCTGCGCGGTGTGCGCGAATGCAAGAAACGCGGCATAAAGGTTGGCCTGCGGTTCTGTCTGACCGAAGGCACCCAACATCACCTGCCCGACCTGCTGCAACTGTGCGATGATGAGGGCGTTGATAAGTTCTATCTGTCTCACCTTGTTTACGCCGGGCGCGGCGACAAGAACCGGGGCGAGGATGCCGAGCATATGCGCACGCGCAACGGGCTTGATCTGTTGCTGGAACGCGCGTGGGAGGCCGCCTCGGGCGGGCGCCCACTGGACATCGTGACAGGCAACAACGACGCCGATGCTGGGTATTTCCTGAACTGGGTCCGCGCACGCTTCGATGCCGACAAGGCCGCCCATGTACGCGAGCACCTGGCCGCATGGGGGGGTAATTCCAGCGGTCTGGGCGTGGCCAATATTGACAATCTGGGCCGGGTTCATCCCGACACCTACTGGTCCGACTACACGGTCGGCAATGTAAAGACCAAACCGTTTTCCGAGCTATGGACCAGCGATGATCCGATGCTTGCCATGCTGCGCACCCGCCCGCGCCCGCTGAAGGGGCGCTGCGGGGCTTGTCAGCTCAAGGACGTCTGCGGCGGCAATACCCGGATTCGGGCGTTGCAGCTGACCGGCGACCCCTGGGCCGAAGATCCGGCCTGTTATCTGACAAATCAAGAAATCGGCGTCGAAGATGCGGGCGAGCGCCTGCAGGTGACGCCGTTCCGAGGAAAAAGCCATGACCCGGCGCATCAATTCTTTTGACACTCTGAAAATCGGCACCTTCTGTTCGCTGCTGCTGGCGGGCACTGCATGGGCCGACGCCCCAGCCGACTATGCCGAACACTGCGCATCCTGCCACGGTGAAAACCGTCTGGGCGGAGTTGGTCCTGCGCTGATCCCCGAGACGCTGAAACGGATGCGCGGCCCGCGCGTGGCCGCTGTGATCGCCGAAGGGCGCACGGCCACTCAGATGCCCGCCTTTTCCCACGAACTCGACGCTTTGCAGATCGAGGAACTGGCCGGTTGGCTGAAATCCCCGCTGGAAACCGACCCTGAATGGGGTGAGGCCGATATCATGGCCAGCCGCACGCTGGACGAGGACTATGTCCCGGTGGACGCACCCGTCTGGGACAGCGACCCGATGAATATCACGTTGGCGGTTGAGACCGGCGATCACCATGTCAGCGTTCTGGACGGCGACACGTTCGAAGTTCTGGACCGGTTCGAGACCCCCTTTGCCGTTCACGGCGGGCCCAAATTCAGCCCCGATGGCCGCTATGTGTTCATCATGTCCCGCGATGGCTGGGTGCAGAAATACGACATCTGGGCGCTGAAACAGGTGGGCCGTGTGCGCGCGGGCCTGAACAGCCGCAACATCGCCATGTCTGGCGACGGCAAATGGGTTGCCGTGGCGAATTACCTGCCCAACAGCCTGACCTTGCTGTCGACCGAGGACCTGTCGGTTGCCAAGGTCGTTGAGGTCAAGAGCAAGAAGGGCGTCCGCAGCCGTGTCTCGGCCGTGTATCAGGCCCCACCGCGCGAAAGTTTTGTGCTGGCACTGAAAGACGTGCCCGAGATCTGGGAGGTCTTCTACGGCGCCAACCCACCGCAATCCGGCCTGGGTCACGATTTCCGCATCGAGGGTCAGTTCAAGAACCCCGACCCATTCCCGGTGCGCAAGATCACCACGCCCGACTATCTGGACGATTTCTTTTTCGACCAGAGCTATGAATATGTCATGGGCGCATCGCGCGATGGCGAGGGCGGTCAGGTGATCGATCTGGTCATCGGCCAGAAAGTCGCCGATCTGGACCTGCCGGGGATGCCGCATCTGGGCTCGGGCATCACATGGCAGCACGGCGACACCACCGTGATGGCCACGCCGCACCTGACCGATGGCACCGTGTCGGTGATCGACATGGAAACTTGGGATACTGTCAAACGGATCAAGACGGAAGGACCGGGGTTCTTCATGCGCAGCCATGAAAACTCGCCCTACGTTTGGGCCGATGTGTTCTTTGGGCCGAACAAAGACGCGATGCATGTGATCGACAAGCAAAGCCTTGAGATCGTTAAGACTCTGCGCCCGGCTCCGGGTAAGACAGTTGCGCATGTTGAGTTCACCAAAGACGGCAGCCACGCGCTGGTTTCGATCTGGGAAGATGACGGCGCGGTAATCGTCTATGATGCGCAAACGCTGGAAGAAGTCCGCCGCCTGCCGATGCGCAAACCTTCGGGAAAATACAATGTCTGGAACAAAATCACCTTCTCGGAAGGAACCAGCCACTGAAGGCAAATGGCCGGTCTGGAAACTGGCCATTCTGCTTTATCCGGCCACGGCGCTGACCGTGGCTATCAATCTGTTTCTGGCCGGCCTGATTGCCAACAGCGTCGGTTACGGCATTATCGAGCCGGTCACAGCGATCCTGTGGTCGATCCCATTGGGCGTGCCTGCATCCTGGCTTGCCGGGCGCTGGGTACGGGGCCTGATGGACGAAGCTGACAGTTGACGTCGGCTTCTAGAATTCTGAGATTTCACGGAAATCCGCCAAGATTAATTTTTGGGCAGTCTGAGAACAAATGACTTAAGTCAAGGATCGAATCCGGCGGCAGGTCTACCCCTCAGGAAAGATTGCCGAGTTGGATTCTCCATGCCCGCCTTTAACCCTCTGCACATGTCAGCTGTTTGCGCGTCCCGCGCAGCTTGTGCTGTAGCGGGCATTTTCCTTCTGCTGTTGCAGCTGCTTGGCCCGGCGCTGGCGAGTCCCGGGGAAAGCATGTGGGTGGAGATCTGCTCGGAGGCAGGGGCGGTCTGGGTTCAGGTGGACCTTGAAGAGGACACCACGGATCCAACCGCGCCCTGTCCGAATTGCGCCGACTGCGCCCTGTGCGCCGTCACCTCAGCGGCCCCGGTGCCGGAAATGCCTGTATTCTACCGGGAAGGTCTAATTCACGCCGCACATTGCGAAAACCGCGATCTGCTCAGCGTCACCAGTGTAAAACGACTGTGGCCCGAAACCCGCGGCCCCCCCCGCGTGACCCAAGAAACAACTGAACGCGCCCCGCGCGCGTCCATGGCGTCTACCCAAATTATCGGAGGTGCGCCGTGGTCGTAAGTCGCGCAATCCATTTCCTGCTGGCCCTTTCCCTGTCCTGCCTGATGGCGATCAGCGCCCATGCCGACAGCCTCGCCAGCTTCCTGCCCGACATTGAGCCCGCCGACCTGGCCCCCGGTGCCGATGCTTTTGGCCCGGTTCGCGACGACGTGCCCGTTGCCCCAGTTCTGAAGGGCGGAGAGACAGTTGCCTGGGCTTTCCTGACTTCTGATTTCGTGGGCACCACCGGTTATTCGGGCAAACCCATCCACGTGGTTGCTGCCATCGACGACGATGCGGTTCTGACCGGCGTTAAGCTGGTCAAACACTCGGAACCCATCGTTCTGATCGGCATTCCCAATTCCCGTATGGTCGAATTGACCGAAGGTTACACTGGGCTTGACCTGAAAGTCGAAGTGGAGACCGGTGGCGAGGGGCATGACCTCGACATCATCTCGGGCGCGACAGTGACGATCATGGTGATCGACGACAGCCTCGTTCGTGGTGGGATCAAGGTATCCCGCGCACTGGGTCTGGGAGGCCTGTCTCCGTTGCTGGCCGATGGTCCCAAACGCGAAATCGATATGGCGAAGAACTCCGCTTACGACTGGGCAACCTTGTCTGGCGACGGCTCGGTCCGGCGTCTGACGCTGGACGTCGGTCAGGTCAATGCCGCTTTTGAGGCCACGGGCGATCAGCGTGCCATCAAGCGCCCCGAGCCGGGTGAACCGGACGACACATTCATCGACATGCATTTGGCACTGGTTTCTGTCCCGTCAATCGGCAAGTCGCTGTTGGGTGAGGCCGAATATCAGAATCTGGTCGAGTGGCTGGATGAAGGGGAACAGGCTATTCTGGTGCTGGGCCGCGGCGCCTACAGCTTCAAAGGTTCGGGTTACGTCCGCGGCGGTATCTTTGACCGGATACAACTGATCCAGGGCGACAATTCAGTACGGTTCTTTGACAAGCAACAAGAGCGTCTTGGCAAAGTCGCAGCCTCCGACGCGCCAAGCTTCACCGAACTGGATATCTTCAAGATCCCTGCCGAGGCCGAGTTCAATCCGGCTGAACCGTTCCGCCTGCAACTGCTGGTGCAACGCGCTATAGGTGCGGTTGAGAAGACATTCCTGACCTTTGATCTTGGTTACAAACTGCCCGAGCGGTATCTGCTGCCCGTCGCTGCCTCCGCGGTCGTCGATGATGCCACCGGCGAAGCCGCCGCCAAAGCCGCTTTGTGGCAGCGCATCTGGAAGGATCGCACCGTTGAAATTGGCGTTCTCGGCATCATGCTTCTGGTGCTGACGGCCACCTTCTTCTTCCAATTCCACGCCACCATGAACGCGCGGGTCTTCTACTGGTTCCGCATCGGTTACCTGACAATGACCCTGTTCTTCATCGGCTGGTATGCCAACGCGCAGCTAAGCGTGGTGAACCTGATGGCTCTGGCAGGCAGTCTACGCACCGGGTTCTCATGGGATGCGTTCCTGCTGGATCCGCTGGTCTTTATCCAATGGTTCGCCGTGGCCGCCGCCCTGCTGTTCTGGGGCCGAGGTGCCTATTGCGGCTGGCTGTGCCCGTTCGGTGCATTGCAGGAGCTGACCAACAAGATCGCGCGGGCCTGCCGCGTTCCGCAGTGGACCCTGCCCTGGGGTCTGAATGAACGGCTTTGGCCTGCAAAATACATGATCTTCCTTGTGCTCTTCGGCATCAGCTTCGTGTCCATCCCGCTGGCCGAAAAATATGCCGAGATCGAACCGTTCAAGACCGCAATCATCCTGAAGTTCATGCGCGACTGGCCGTTTGTAGTCTTTGCGCTGCTCCTGCTGGGTGTCGGGCTGTTCATCGAACGGTTCTACTGCCGTTATCTCTGCCCGCTGGGCGGAGCGCTGGCGATCCCCGCCCGTATCCGCATGTTCGACTGGCTGCGCCGCTACAAGGAATGCGGCACACCCTGTCAGACCTGCGCCAACGAATGCCCCGTTCAGGCCATCCACCCCACGGGTGAGATCAATCCGAACGAGTGTGTCACCTGCCTGCATTGTCAGGTGCTCTACCAGTCCGAGACGAAATGTCCCGTCGTCATCCGCCAGCTAAAACGGCGGGCCAAGACAGGGTCGGTCGACCTCAAGACCCCGCTCGGACAACCACCGGCGAACCATCCGAACGCCAAACCGCAATCCGTTTCCTAAAAAAGGAGGAACGATCATGTCGGACAATGAAAGCAAACTGAACATCACACGCCGCGGGATGCTGGGTGCAACCGCAACCGGCGCTGTGCTGGCCGGGACCGGTCTGGGCTCAACCCTGATGACCGCGAAGCAAGCCAGCGCTGCCGCCAATGCTAACCTGGAGCCCGGTGAACTGGACGAATACTACGGTTTCTGGTCTTCAGGTCAGACAGGTGAACTGCGCATTCTGGGCTTCCCGTCCATGCGCGAACTGATGCGGGTTCCGGTGTTCAACCGCTGCTCGGCCACCGGCTGGGGTCAAACCAACGAGTCGTTGAAGATCATGACCGATGGCCTGCTACCGGAAACCAAGGAATTCCTCGCCAAGCGCGGCCTGAAAACCTATGACAACGGTGACCTTCACCACCCGCATATGTCGTTCACCGACGGCACCTATGATGGCCGCTACCTGTTCATGAACGACAAGGCCAACACCCGCGTCGCCCGCGTGCGCTGCGACGTGATGAAATGCGACAAAATCACCGAGATCCCGAACGCCAAGGCGATCCACGGTCTGCGCCCGCAGAAATTCCCGCGCACCGGCTATGTATTTGCCAACGGTGAGGATGAAACGCCGCTGGTTAATGACGGCACAGTGCTGGATGATCCATCGCAATACGTGAACATCTTCACCGCACTGGACGGCGACACCATGGAAGTGGCATGGCAGGTGATCGTGTCGGGCAACCTCGACAACACCGACTGCGACTATCAGGGCAAGTACGCCTACTCGACCTCGTACAACTCGGAAATGGGTATGAACCTGGCCGAGATGACCGAGAACGAGCTGGACCACGTCGTTGTCTTCAACCTCGCGGAAATCGAAGCGGGTATCGAAGCCGGTGACTACCAAGAGCTGAAAGGCGTCAAGGTTCTGGACGGGCGCAAGGGTCAGAACAAGAAGTACACCCGCTATATCCCGATCCCGAACTCGCCGCACGGCATCAACACCGCACCTGACGGCAAGCATGTCTGCATCAACGGCAAGCTGTCGCCGACAGTCTCGATCATGGACGTCACCAAACTGGACGCCCTGTTCGAAAGCGACGCTGACCCGCGGTCGTGCATCGTCGGCGAACCGCAGCTGGGTCTCGGCCCGCTTCACACCGCTTATGACGGTCAGGGCAACGCGTTCACCACGCTGTTCCTCGACAGCCAGATCGTGAAGTGGAACATCGAAAAGGCAATCGAGGCATACGGCGGCGCCGATGTGGACCCGATCATCTCGAAGGTCGACGTGCACTATCAGCCGGGCCACAACTCGACCTCCATGGGTGAAACCAAGGATGCCGACGGCAAGTGGCTGATTTCGATGAATAAGTTCTCGAAAGACCGCTTCCTGAACGTGGGTCCGCTGAAGCCCGAAAACGAGCAGCTGATCGACATCTCGTCCGACGAGATGAAAGTGGTTCACGACGGCCCGACCTTTGCCGAACCGCATGACTCGATCATCGTTCGCAGCGACATCGTCAACCCGGTCAACGTCTGGGATCGCGCCGATGTCACATGGGAAGACGCCCGCAAGCAGGCCGAAGCCGATGGCATCGATCTGGAAGAAGGTGCCGAGGAACCCATCCGGGACGGCAACAAGGTGCGGGTCTACATGACCTCGCAGGCCCCGACCTTCAGCCTTGAGAAGTTCACCGTTAAACAAGGTGACGAGGTGACGGTCTACATCACCAATCTGGATGACGTGGACGACGTGACCCACGGCTTCTGCCTGGGCAACTACGGCATCGCGATGGAAGTCGCACCATTGGCAACCGCCTCGGTCACCTTCACCGCCGACCGTCCGGGCGTGCACTGGTTCTATTGCCAGTGGTTCTGCCACGCGCTGCACATGGAAATGCGCGGTCGGATGCTGGTCGAACCGGCTGGAGCATAAGGCGATGCGCTGGTCCCTGCTCATTCCGCTCCTGCTCGGCTCGCCCCTTTGGGCGGCGGACTGGGACGTGCCCAACCGGGCGGGGGCCATCAATGAAATACTGGCGCAGGCGGCGGATGGGGACACCCTCCGCCTGAGCCCCGGTGTTTACACCGAAACACTGGTTCTGGACCGGCCTGTAATTATCGACGGGCTGGGACAGGCCACCATAGACGGGAAAGGAAACGGCAGCGTCATCACTGTGACCGGGCCGGGTGTCACCGTGCGCGGGCTGACGGTGATCGGCTCTGGCTCAAGCCATGACGGGATCGACAGCGGTATCCAGCTGACCAAAACGGCCAAAGCACCCGTGGTTGAGGATAACGTGCTGCTGGGCAATCTCTACGGCGTCGACATTCACGGGGCCAAGGACAGCATCGTGCGTGGCAACCGGATCGAAGGCCGTTTGGACCAGCGAATGAACGACCGTGGCAATGGCGTCTATGTCTGGAACGCGCCGGGCGCGCGGGTGGAAGACAACGACATCCGCTATGGCCGCGACGGGATCTTTGTGAACTCGTCCAAGAAAAACACCTTCACAGGCAACCTGTTCCGCGATCTGCGGTTTGCGGTGCACTACATGTACGCCGACGACTCGATCGTCAGCGACAATGTCTCAATCGGTAACGATCTGGGTTATGCCGTGATGTTCACCACCAATGTGAAGGTCGTAGATAACGTCTCGGTTGGTGACCGCGAACATGGCGTGATGCTGAACTACGCCAACAAAAGTCAGATCACCGGCAACGTGGTGATAGGTGCCAAGGAAAAATGCACCTTCCTCTATAACTCCAACAAGAATGAATTCACCGATAACTGGTTCCAGGGATGCGGCATCGGCATCCATTTTACCGCTGGCAGCGAGCGCAACCGCATCGTCGGCAATTCTTTTATTGGGAACCGGACACAGGTGAAATACGTCTCGACCAAGTGGGTCGAGTGGTCCGAAGACGGGCGCGGCAATTACTGGTCCGATTTCGCCGCCTATGATGTGGATGGCGACGGTATCGCCGACGCCCCCTATCGCCCCAATGACAGTATGGACCATGTGCTGTGGACCCAACCCTCAGCCAAATTACTCCTCGGCTCCCCTGCCGTGCAGCTGGTGCGCTGGTCGCAATCCGCCTTCCCGGCCCTTCTGCCGGGCGGCGTGATCGACAGCAACCCGCTTATGCAAGCCCCTGAACCCCCAGCTATGAAAAAGGTGCCTCATGACGGATAAGGCCCTAAGTATTACCCAAGTCAGCAAGGACCGAGGGAAAACCCGCGTTCTTGACGATATCACCCTTTCCCTTGCCCCAGGTCAGCGCGTTGCACTGCTGGGCCATAACGGCGCGGGCAAGTCGACCCTGATCAAATCCATCCTCGGCTTGACGCCGATCCATGGCGGAGCCATTCGGATCGGCGATACCACTCCCGGCACCGCGCAAGCACGGCGGGATACGGCCTATCTGCCCGAGGCTGTGTCGTTCCACCCAGCCTTGACCGGACGCGAGCAGTTGACCCTTTTCGCAAAGCTGTCCGGGGCAATTGCCGATGTGCCCGGCTTGCTGGATCGAGTTGGCCTCAGCGATGCACTGGATCGCCGGATTGGAACTTACTCCAAAGGGATGCGGCAACGTCTTGGTCTGGCGCAAGTGCTGCTAGGCCAGCCGAAAGTGGCACTGCTAGACGAACCAACCTCAGGCCTGGACCCGATCTCTCGGCAGGATCTTTATGCCATCATTGACGAACTGGCAGCGCAGGGCACCGCCGTCCTGATCGCGTCGCACGCTCTGACCGAGGTCGAGGCCCGCACTGACCGCATCGCTATCATGCGGAAGGGCCGGATGGTTGCGGATGACACGCTGAACAACCTTTCGGCGCTGGCCGGGCTGCCGATCCGCCTGCGCGTACGCGCCAGCGTCAACGCAGATGCACTGGCCGCCGAATTGGGTGGCAACCGGATCAATGGTGCGTCCGTGGAACTGCTCTGTTCCCCTGATGACAAGATGGAGGCCCTGCGCCGTATCGCCGGGTTGGGCGACGCAGTAGCGGATGTCGAAATGACCCCGCCCAGGCTGGAAGACCTCTATCGACACTACGCACAGGAGGAGATGCAATGACCCGCTTCCTCGCCATCACTCGCACCGAGATGCTGATCCTGCGTCGCAACCGCTGGCTGCTGGTCGCAACGCTGATCATGGTATTGTTCGCTTTGGCTCTGACTTTTGCGGGCAGCGCCCCCACCGGCACACTGGGCGTCGATATGCTGACTGTTTCGGTGGCCTCGATGACCACACTGTCGGTTTACCTGGCACCCTTGCTGGCGCTGATGATTTCCTTCGACGCCATCGCTGGTGACGTGGACCGGGGCAGCCTGTCGCTGCTGCTGTCCTACCCGGCAGGGCGCGGAGAAATCCTGCTAGGCAAGTTCACCGCCCACTTGGCCGCCCTGGCCTTTGCTATGACCGTTGGTTTCGGCACCGCAGGCGCGGTGGCCGCATTTTTTGGCGGCGCGGGACCGGAAAGCCTGATGGCGCTGGCTCGCCTCATTCTCACATCCATCCTGCTGGGCGCTGTGTTTCTGGCGCTGGGTTACCTGCTGTCTGCCCTGGCAAGGGGCGCCACGGCGGCAGCAGGTCTGTCGGCCGGGCTCTGGCTGGTTTTTGTCGTCCTTTATGATCTGGGCTTGTTGGGAGCCGTCGTCATGGACAAGGGCGGCACCTTCACCCAATCCGTCTTTCCGTGGGTGATGGTTGCCAACCCGGCCGACGCATTCCGTCTGTGGAACATCGCCGCAACCGAAGGTGTCGCCATGGCCTCGGGCATGACTGGAGCTGCGCAAGCTCTGCCCGTATGGGCCGCGCCGGCCTCGCTGCTGATCTGGCCGGTGCTGGGTTTTATCCTAGCCCGTGCCGCCTTCCGGAGGGTCGAGCCATGAAACGCTTTTGCCTGATCGCCCTGGTAGCCCTGACTGCTTGTAAAGAAGAGATGGCCGTGGCCCCTGACCCGGTTGATTTGACACCGGACGCGCTCAGCTATTTTTGTCAGATGAACATTGCCGAGCATGGCGGGCCAAAGGGGCAAATTCATCTGGAAGGGTATCCCGTGCCGCTGTTCTTTGCTCAAGTGCGCGACATGGTGGCCTATCTGAAAAGCCCCGAGAGGGATGCCAAAATCACTGCTGTTTATGTCAGTGACATGGGGGTTGCCACGAACTGGCGGCAGCCGGGCATTTCCAACTGGATCGCGGCTGATGACGCAACCTTTGTGGTCGGCTCCAACGTTGCAGGCGGCATGGGCGCACCCGAGGTTGTACCCTTTGCCGATCCCACCGCTGCCGATGTTTTCATCACCCAATATGGCGGCGCGCAGATGCCGCTGCCCGACATTCCAGCTGCCGAGGTTCTCGGCCCCGTCGATCTGGACCTGAAACTGGAGACCCCCTCATGACCCCCCTCTCCCGCCGTCGGTTCCTGACCATGTCCGCCGCCTGCGCCGCCTTTCCAGCCAGCGCGAAACCCGCCCCAGCGGCCCATTGGCGCGGGGTTGCACTAGGGGCCGAAGCCAGCCTGCGGCTGGAAGGGCTGACCGATGCCCAGGCGGCGCCGATCATTGCCGCCGTCGAGGCCGAGTTGAACCGTTTGGAAAACATCTTCAGCCTGTACCGCCCTCAATCCGAACTCAGCCGACTGAACCGCGACGGCCAACTGTCGGACCCCGCACCTGAATTGCTAAACGTTCTCAGCCTGTGCACGGCGTTGCACGAGGCTACGAACGGCGCGTTCGACCCCACCGTTCAACCACTCTGGTCCGCACTCGCAACTGATGCGCGCCCTGAAAAGACCGACGCGGCACGGCGTTCTGTCGGGTGGGCTCGCGTGAACGTTCAGACGGACATGATCCGCCTGCCGCAACCGGGCGTTTCAGCACTGACTCTGAACGGCATCGCACAGGGCGCCATCACCGACCGTATCAGTGCGCTACTGACTGCGCATGACCTGCGGGGCGTGCTGGTGAATATGGGAGAAATAGCGGCCCGGGGGCAACGCGGAGACGGACAAGCTTGGCAGGTCGGGCTGGCTGGACCCGGAGGCAATGTTCGCAAATCCATCGAACTGCGGGACCGTGCGGTCGCAACTTCGAACGCGCGCAGTTTCATGCTGACAGGTGATCAGGGGCATATTCTGAACCCTGCGAGTGGTATGCGCCCAGCGGGCATCGTCTCAGTCTCGGCGCCCAGCGCGGCCATTGCCGACGGGTTGTCGACTGCTTTGTGCGCCCTGCCGAAGACAGGATTTGACACAGTACTCAGGTCTTTCCCTGACGTGCGGCTGGAAATGCACATCTGGTCATAAGGCTCAGGGTTGCGTGCCAGAAACCGCGCAACCAAAGCCTCTCAGTACACCAAAGCCGAAACATAGACTTGCCCAAAGACTAATTTGGTAAGCCGAGTTTCACGCCGTATCTACGAAAAAAGGTAGGTGGCGGAGACGAAGGGATTCGAACCCTCGAGACGGTTTCCCGCCTACTCCCTTAGCAGGGGAGCGCCTTCGACCACTCGGCCACGTCTCCGCCGACGGGTATATCCTTGCAAACGCTGGAAATACAAGGCCAATTCTGATCAGATTGGCAGTTTTCTGAGAAATCCCGGAACTACTTGAAATCTCACCAAATAGCACTGCTTAAACCGATTCCGGACCATGTCCGGTCAACCGATTTCAGCTGGGTGTAATGGGAACAGGTTGCAGATTCGCAAAACACATTGGGGCTGTACGCACCCGTGCGCAGCATCGGGTGTCGAACATGCCCCGATACCTAGCTATGCACCGTCAGTTTTTCAAAAGGTCAATGACCAGCCCTCCCTGAGCTGTGTCCCAAAAGCCTTCGCGGCCAAGAACCCAATATCCGAAATTCGATCGTGCGTGATGGGTCGACATGGGAACCAGACTTTGTCCGTCGATCAGGTCCTGGATGATCCCCGTCCACCCAAGCGCTACCCCGGCTCCGGTCAGGGCAAGATGCAGCGCCATTCCGTGATCATTGACCACGACGCGGTTGTCCGAAAGGCGCCAATCGTCTTGAGAGCGATCCAGCCACGCCTCCCAACTCAGCCAGCGCCTTTCCGGATCTTCCTGTTCGATCAGCGGAATGCTGGACACGTCAATGCTGCCATCTGGCTGCCGGTAGCGTTCGATCAGGCTGGGGGAGGCAACAGGACAAACGGCTTCATCAATCAGCTTTCGGGCCTCGAATCCCGGCCAGTGGCCTTGACCAAAGAGAATCCAGCAATCTGCTGGCTCCACAAACAGGTCCGCGTCCTTGACCAGGGTGATTACCTTTACCTGAACATCCAACCGCTCGGACAGTTCCGGCAGGCGCGAAGACAACCAGTAAGCTCCGATTCCCGGATAAGTCGCGATTGCGAAAACCCCGTCGCCCTCTTTAGCGCGAATCCGGGCCGCCGTCGTTCGTATGTTTCGAAAAGCCCGTGACACGCTGTCATAGAGCTCACTCGCGTCCGGGGTCGGTACCAGACGCCCATGCGATTTCTCGAAGAGAACGGCACCAAGATCCTGCTCAAGCTTCTTGATCTGATAGCTTATCGCCGGTTGTTGCACGTTCAGCGCCTTGGCCGCCAGCGTGAAGCTGCCATGCCAGTAAGCCTCTTCGAAGGCTCTCAGACCCTTGAGTGTCGGAAGGCTGTCAGCCATTGAAAAATTCAATCTCCTGCTCAGAATTTTCCGCGTATTTTAGAAGAAAAAACTCGTTAAAACAGAAAAAACTATTCTAATGCCGGAAACTGGGAGGCCTCACTTGTCCACCGATATTGAAAAAATTTTGAACATGGCGCGCGAACACGCGGCCGCTGAGGTTGCTCCTAACGTTGACGCCTGGAACCAGTCGGGAGTTTGGCCGCGTGCAGTGTCGGACAAGGCTGGGGCTGCGGGTCTTACGGGTCTTTATGCCCCCGAAAAATATGGTGGTCAGGGGCTTTCCCTTGGCGACGGCATCCGGGTTTACGAAGAGCTTGGAATGGCCGATGGCGCCTATGCGTTCGCGTTGTCGATGCACAATATCTGCACCTTCGCCGGGTGCAGCTATGGCACCGAAGCATTCAAGGAGCAGTGGGCGCGTGATCTTACATCCGGCCGGAAACTTGCGAACTTCGCGTTGACGGAACCGCAATCGGGCTCTGACGCCACCAACATGTACAGCCGCGCCGTGATCAACACAGATGGCACATGGACTATCAATGGCGCAAAGGCCTGGGTCAGCCTAGCGGGTGAAGCCGATATCTATTTCACCGTTGTGAAGACGTCCGATCAGCCCGGCCATCAGGATATGGCGATGATCGCCATCCCGGCCGACACTCCGGGCCTGAGCTTTGGGCCGCGTTATGAAACGCCCAGCTACAACTTCCTGCCCCTGTCCGAGATGTACATGAAAGATGTCGTCGTCTCAGAGGACAATATCATCCTGCCAGTCGGACAAGGGCTGCAGGGGTCACTGATGGCAATCGACATCGCTCGTGTGTCCATCGCCTCGGGCTGTTGCGGATTGATGCAGGCCGCGCTGGACACGGCGCTGAGCTATTCCAAGAACCGCAAAATGTTTGGCGGCAAGAACCTGGATCTGGATGGCATCCAATGGATGCTGGGCGATGTTGCGACCGAGCTGGAGGCCTCGCGTTTGTTGTACCGGGCGGCGGCAAACGCGCTTGGAACGCCCGAAGGACCGGTAATGGCGGCCCATGCCAAGCGATTTGTTCCGGATGCGGCCATCAAGGCGGCCAATACATGCACGCAGGTGCTTGGGGGGATGGGGTTGCTCAAACCCTATGGCCTCGACCGCCTGTCCCGGCTCAGCCAGATGCTGCGCATCGTTGACGGTACAACGGAAATCAGCCGGGTCGTTATTGGGCGCAGTCTGATGAAACGGGCAAAAAACCTGCCAGACTTGCCAATCCCCAAAGGCTTCGGAGCAGCCTAAGTCAAGTCACGCTGGTCTGTTTGGGAGGGTTGACCATGCAAAAACACTTTGAAGCGATGGAAAAGACAGCGGCCAACCATGTGCCGCTGTCCCCTCTATCCTTTCTGAACCGGGCGGCGGCGCTGCACGGAAAACGCACGGCGGTTGTTTACGGGGACACGCGGCGCGATTGGGGTGAAGTTGTCCAGCGCTCGCGCGCTGTTGCGCGCGGGTTGGCTGAATTGGGCATCACCAAAGGCGACACGATTTCCGTTCTCTGCCCCAATATACCCGAACTGTTCGAGCTTCATTTCGCCGTACCCTTGTCCGGTGCCGTATTGAACACACTGAACACGCGGCTGGAACCCGAGACGGTTGCCTACATTCTGGATCATGCTGACACTAATCTGGTGATTGTCGACCGTGAGCTGGTGCCACTTTTGTCCAAAGCCTTTGAACTACTCGGTCGTGATATCCCGGTTGTGGAAGTCACCGACCCGAATGCCGCGGGTCAAGACAGTCTTGGCGGGCAGGACTATTGCGAGCTTTTGAACAAAGGCGAATACGCTGGCCCGGCTGTGCCCGAGGATGAATGGGACGCGATTGCGCTGAACTATACCTCGGGCACCTCAGGGCGCCCGAAAGGCGTGGTGTATCACCACCGCGGCGCTTACCTGATGGCACTTGGCACTGTGGCGGCGTGGCAGATGCCCAGCTATCCGGTTTACCTGTCCGTTGTGCCGATGTTCCATTGCAACGGCTGGGGGCACCCTTGGGTGATGGCACTTCAGGGGGGAACCATGGTATTCACCCGCGTGCCGGCCGCAGACAAGATTATGGCGTCGATCCACGAACATGGCGTGACCCATTTGGGCGCGGCCCCAATCGTACTGCAGATGCTGGCCGAATTGGACAACAGCGGAACCGCCCCTTTTTACCCGGCCATCAAAGTGATGACCGCAGGTGCGCCGCCCCCACCTTCGGTTTTGGAGAAAACTACGGCGATGGGTCTGGACGTCATGCAGGTCTACGGCCTAACCGAAACCTATGGCCACATTTCTCAATGCCTGTGGCAGGAAGAGTGGGCCGATGAAAGCCCGGCCGAGCAGGCGCGACTGCAAGCGCAACAAGGCATCGCCTTTCCAATGGTCGAATCTGTTGAGGTCATCGACCGAGACAGCTGGGAAACCGTCCCCCGGGATGGCGAAACGCAGGGTGAGATCACCATTCGCGGCAATACGGTCATGAAGGGTTATTACAAGGACGCTGCTGCCACGACCGAGGCTTTCGACAAGGGGTATTTCTGGTCCGGAGACGCCGCCGTGGTCAACCCGGACAGCTACATGCAGATCCGGGACAGATTGAAGGACGTCATCATCTCGGGCGGTGAAAACATATCCTCGGTTGAGGTCGAGGCCGTTCTGTACCGCCACCCCGCGATCCAGGCGGCCGCAGTTGTGGCCAAACCCGACCCCAAATGGGGCGAGGTGCCCTGTGCCTTTGTCGAATTGCGACCGGGCCACCTAGCAGAGGGCCGCGAAATCATAGCGTTTTGCCGCGAGCATTTGGCCGGGTTCAAGGCACCCAAGTCAGTGGTGTTTACTGACCTGCCCAAGACTTCGACCGGGAAAATCCAGAAATTCCAGCTCAGGGAAAAAATAAAAGCCGCAGAGCCCTGAAAGACCGGCCCTTTTCATCCCTTGGACAGCCTGTGCCGCGCCCTGATGACCATCCTTTGGGGCCGACACTTTGCAGCAAGATGCGAACCCACCAAGAAACCGCGAAAGGCTTCTGGATGGGGAGCACCCCTTTTGCTAACGTCGCCCCGATCATGACCACTTACCGTGAAATAATCCGGCCCCACTTTATACCGCGCCTATTCAAAGTTGCATTGCCGGATGTGCGGTTCGGCACGACTTCAAGACCTAATCTGCAGCTCTGTTCGAAGAACGTCCTGGTGGCGTCTGATATCGCCCTGCCCCAAACCCACCGACCCGGAGCCCGACCATGCCTGTCGAAACGTTTGATTACATCGTCGTAGGGGCTGGCACCGCCGGTTGCCTGCTTGCCAATCGCCTCAGCAAGGACCCGTCGAACAGAGTGCTGTTGCTGGAAGCCGGTAAAAAGGACACCTACCCCTGGATTCACATCCCGGTCGGCTATCTGTACTGCATCGGTAATCCTCGTACCGATTGGCTGTATCGGACCGAGCCAGACAAAGGCCTGAACGGCCGCGCGCTACTCTATCCACGCGGCAGGACATTGGGCGGCTGTTCCTCAATCAACGGCATGATCTACATGCGCGGTCAGGCGCGGGACTATGACAACTGGGCCAAGTTAAGTGGAGAGGAAGACTGGAGCTGGGAAAACTCGGTCCCGGACTTCAAGGCACATGAAAACCACTACAAGCTGGACAATGGCGCCGATCCGGAAACCGGCAACAACAGCCGGTTTTCGGACCTGCATGGGCATGGCGGCGAATGGCGCGTAGAAAAGCAGCGTCTGCGCTGGGATGTGCTGGATGCCTTTGCCAACGCCGCAGTCGAGGCGGGAATTGAACCGACCGATGACTTTAATTCGGGCGACAATGCCGGGGTTGGTTATTTCGATGTGAACCAGAAATCAGGTTGGCGATGGAGCACCTCGAAAGGTTTCCTCCGCCCCGCGAAAGCGCGCCAGAACCTGGCAATCTGGACCGAAGCGCAGGTCGAGCGCCTGACCTTCGATACTGCCCCCGATGGCGCAACCCGCTGCTCCGGCGCGTTAGTGCACTGCGCGGGGCATTCGGTGACCGTGTGTGCCTCCACCGAGGTCATCCTGTCGGCAGGTGCCATCAACTCGCCACAGATTCTGCAGTTGTCAGGTATCGGCAATGCCGAGTTTCTGAAGTCCCACGGCATTGAGGTGGTGCTGAACGCGCCCGCTGTTGGAGAAAACCTGCAGGACCACCTGCAGATCCGCGCAGTGTTCAAGGTAGACGGAACCAAAACCCTCAATACGCTGGCAAACAGCCTTTTAGGCAAGGCCAGGATCGGTCTGCAATATGCCCTGCAACGCTCTGGTCCGATGAGCATGTCGCCCAGTCAGTTGGGGGCCTTCACTCGGTCCGACCCGTCCCGCGCTCATCCTAACTTGGAATATCACGTCCAACCGCTGAGCCTTGAAGCCTTTGGCGAAGATCTGCACGATTTCCCGGCCATCACCGTCAGCGTCTGCAACCTGAACCCGACCAGCCGTGGCCTCGTTCGCATCCGGTCGAACAAATACACCGACGCGCCGATGATCACGCCGAACTATCTGGCCACCAAGGATGACCGCAAGGTCGCTGCCGACAGCCTGCGCCAAGTGCGCGAGATCATGTCCAAACCGGCGATGCAGAAATACAGTCCGCAGGAATGGAAGCCGGGTGTTCAGTTCCAGACCGATGAAGAACTGGCAAATCTGGCCGGTGACATCGCCAACACCATCTTTCACCCTGTAGGCACGGCAAAGATGGGACACGAGGACGATCCGACCGCGGTGGTCGATCCCTATCTGAAGGTCAAAGGCATCAAGGGGCTGCGCGTAGTTGACGCTAGCATCATGCCCGAGATCACCAGCGGCAACACCAACGCCCCGACCCTGATGATCGCGGAAAAGGCCGCACGCTGGATTCTGGACAGTCGGTAACCCAACCACACAGTGGCCTCGGGTTCTTGGGCGGATCCGGGTCTTGTGTCAAATCAGCGGCCAAGAACCATGGAACGGCAGGGACAGTGCGCATGCTGTTCCGATTGTCCTCTGGACTGCCGCTTGTCGGTGTCAAAGCCACCGGCCTTGCTCAGTAAACTGTAGGTTCCCGCCACGGTCGGGGCGCAGCAGATCAGAGAGCGACGCCCCACTTTGGAAAAGCCCGGCCAATGCTAGCTGATCCGCAACAAACTGATCCTCAAACATGATCAGGTCGATGCCATTCGGTTCAGGTATCGGCCTATCTCACACAGAAAACTTGCCAGATATGCAGGTTTTAGGGCATATTTGTATGGATTTAATAAGTTCAAATTCATACAAATGAATTTCTTGAGGCTGAACCGAGCGGCGGGCGCTTTGCGCCCGAGACCACCTGTGGGGGAAGGAAGTTGGTTTTGGCTTGGTTGAGACTGTTACTCGTTTTTTGTTGTGTTTTGCTGCTGCCATCGCAGGTTTTAGCTGAAATCGGGAAAGTCATAGGCGTCAAACAAGGCGCACTCATCACGCGCGCTGGGAAAACCCAACCGTTGCAGGCTGGAATGGGAGTTGCTTCTGGCGATTCCATTTCAACCGACCGTAGCGGTGTGGTTCAGCTTGTTTTCGTTGACGAAACCAAGATTGCCATCGGTCCGAACGCACGCATGATGCTGGATGTGACAATGCTGCGCGGCAACCGAAAGGCCAAGAATTTCGCGGTTCAGGCATTGGGTGGCAGTTTTCGGTTTATCTCCGGCAAGAGCAAAAAGCGCGCCTATTCCATCAACACTCCGACCGCGACAATGGCGGTGCGGGGCACAACCTTCGACCTTTGGGTCGTTCCCGGCACTCAAAGTGCCATGCTGGTTTTGCAGGGACGGGTAGAAATGTGCGGCCAGAACGGCAATTGCCGTGAAGCCGGGCGCCAGTGCAGCCTTCTGGCAACGACACAAGCCGGCAGTATTGGTCGCCCTGTCGATCAGGAAAGCTATGACAAGGCACTGAAAAAGGGGTTTCCCTTCGTTCAGTCGCAGGAACAGCTGCTGGCACCTTTGCAAGTAGACTTCAGAGGTTGCGGAACAGATACACTGCCACCGCCACCTCAACGGTCCGAGGCGCGGGAAACCAGTCCCGAGCGCGGCGAAACAGGCGGTGTTGAAAGCGCCGCGGCTGCGGAGTCGCGCAGTGAAACTCCGTCCGGGCAAAGCGTCGGTCAGGGGAATGGTGGCAACATCGGCAGCAATACCGGCAGCGGCAACGGCAATGGCGGCAATATCGGACCCAGCAGCGGCAGCGGGGATGGGCGCGGTGGTTCGATCGGTGGTGGCTCGGGCAGCGGTGGTCCGGGAAGCGGCGGCACAATCGGTGGCGGCGACACCGGAGGATTCGGGGGCGCTCCCGGCGGCGGTGGCGCCGGTGGGAATGGCGGTAACAGCGGCAGCTGAAGATATAATGGCACCGCTAGATGACACCAGTTCAGGCGATGTCGTGGCGGCACCCGCACGTTCAGGGATGACCATGGCATTCGGAGGCTAACGTGACCGGAAAGCCCAGGGAAAGAACGGGGCGACGGCGAGCCTTTCAGTTTGTGGGGCTCGGACTGATTCTGTTTGGATGTTTCATAAGGGTGCTCGATCCTTACCCGGTGCGAATGACGCGGCTGATTTATTTTGACCTTTTGCAACGCATTTCGCCGCGGGAATACAACCCCGACCTTCCAGTTCGCGTAGTGGATATTGACGAACGGTCGCTGGCTAACTGGGGGCAATGGCCCTGGCCCAGAACCCTGCTTGCTCAGATGGTCAATAACCTGGGCGAATACGGCGCTGCCTCCATCGCCTTTGACATGCTGTTCATTGAGCCCGACAGGTTCTCACCCACACGCCTGCTGAACGATCCTGCTCTTGCTGGCGTGGTTTCGGTGGACCATCATGCCTCGAAACTGGACAACGACGTGCTGTTCGCGCTGGAAATCGCCAACTGGCCAGTGGTTTTGGGTGCCGCGGCCCGGCAATCCGGCGACGGGCGGGCCGTCACGCCCCACGCCGGCATCATAGAAATCGGGGAAACGCCAACTGCGGGGCTGGTCACGGTTCCTCATTGGACACCGCCTGCGCCGCCGCTGGATCGCAGCGCAGCAGGTGTCGGCGGGGTCAACGTTTCACCTCTGGGCGGCATGGGCATCATACGCCGCGTTCCCATCCTGTGGGGCGGCCCGGACGGAACGCTGCCGGGGCTGGGCGTCGAGGCACTCAGGGTCGCATTGGACGAGCCCATCATCATTGCCGAGGGTACACCGGACGAAGCTGGTATCATGTTGGCGGTCGAGATCGGAGAGTTCCGACTGCCCACCACGGAAAACGGCGAAGTCTGGGTCCGGTACAGACGTGACAATCCGGATTTGTACCTGTCGGCGGACGATATCATGCAAGACCCGGATAACCCCGCTCTGCGCGCAGAAATCGAAGGTCACATCATATTGGTCGGCACCTCAGCTGCGGGACTGTTCGACATGCACCAGACGGCGCTGGGTGAATCCGTTCCGGGAGTGTCGATCCACGCGCAAATCCTGGAGCAAATTCTGACCGGCGAAATGATGAGCCGCTCGGATGTGACCGCCGCCCTTGAATTGCTGTCCTTCGTCACTCTGGGCATCGTGGTCACGGCTGTCATGGCCCGGTTCGGCGCGGTTGCCTCGTTCGTGGCGGGTGGCGCCTCGGCGGCGGTTGTTCTCGGCATCAGTTGGCTGGCCTTCCAGAACCAGCTGATCTTGTTCGATGTCACTTTTCCGTTGATGGGTGGCATGGCCAATTTCGGCCTTCTCGCGGGCTATCTGTTCATTTCGACAGAGCGCGAAAAGCGGGTGATCCGGCAGATCTTTTCTCACTATGTCGCACCCGAAATCCTGGATGAGATGGAGGGGACGGGCCATCAACTGCAACTGGGAGGGGAAACGCAGGATATCACTGTGATGTTTTCCGATATTCGAGGCTTCACCCCGCTGTCCGAGTCGATTTCGGCCACGGATCTTGTCGCCCTGCTAAACCAGTTGTTTTCACAGATCGGGGATCAGATCCTGCTGGAACGAGGCACCATCGACAAGTTCATAGGCGATGCGGTGATGGCCTTTTGGAACGCGCCGCTGCCAGTCGAGGACCACCCTTGCCGCGCAGCACAGGCGGCGCTGCTGATGCGGCAGGCGCTGATCGAATTCAATGCGTCGGACGCCATGACTGGGCGGCCACCGATAGCCCTTGCCACGGGCTGCGCTACCGGTCGGGCCTGTGTCGGCAATATCGGGTCCAAACGTCGGTTCAACTACACCGTGATCGGGGATGTGGTGAACGTCGCCGCGCGGATCGAACAAAGCTGCCGCCATGTCGAATATGACATTCTGGTTTCCTTTTCGGTTTACGAAAAAACCAGGCACGACATGGCCATGCTGGAGGCCGGGTTTGTCGACCTGAAAGGACGAACCGATCTGGAGCCTGTATTTGTCCTGGTTGGCGACAAATCCATGCTGAACACGCCCGCGTTTCAAAGGCTGGAAGCAACCCACAAGAAACTGATTGAGGCCATTCGGGGTCGTCAGCCACCGGATCAGGTCGAGGCGATCTGCGAAGATTGCATAGCGCAGGCGCGTCACATCGAACCCGGCCTGCTGAATTTCTACGGTGCGCTCTCTGGCCGAGCGGCAGACTTCAGGTCCGAGTTCCAGTCCAGCCAGTTGATTTTCAGCCACCACGAGCGCGAAAGCACGTCCTCAGCGTGACAAGCATAGAACACACAGCCATGCTTGCCCGCCAGGCAAGATGCATAAGACCACCCAGGGCCGGGTGCATTCCTGCTTTCAACGTTGCCCTAATCGACGGCTCGTTCCCCGGAAGCCTTCATTCTTCGGCGGGCGCGCAGGACCCCAGATAGCGGCGAACAGTTTCGGCCATCCCGAATGTCAAAGCATCGCAGAACAGCGCATGGCCGATAGAGACCTCTGTAATCGACGGGATACGGGTAATCAGCTTGCGCGTCCCGCCAACCGTCAGATCGTGACCCGCATTGACCTGCAGGCCCTGCCACTTGGCTGCGGCTGCGGCTTCGGCCAGACGTTCAAGTTCCCGATCTTCAGCAACGGGATCGCTGTGGGCGCCACCAAACGGGCCAGTATAAAGCTCGACCCGATCCGCCCCTGTCTGGGCTGCAGGACCCATATGTGTCGCGTCCGGGTCGCTAAACAGCGACGCGCGATGGCCGTTTCTCTTAAGCCCGGCAACCACCTCTGCCAGCATCGCGCCCTGTGTCTCGTAATCCCAGCCATGGTCGCTTGTCGCCTGCGTGGGATCATCCGGCACAAGCGTCACCTGATCCGCGCGAACCTCTTGAACAAGCGACAGGAACCGGGGATCGGGATAGCCTTCGACATTCAGCTCCCGGTCCGAAAACTCTGCATCAAGCAGCACCCGCAGCGCCCGTACATCTCCGGGTCGGGTATGGCGTTCGTCTGGCCGGGGGTGCACGGTCACACCCGCAGCACCTGCAGCTAGGGCGATCCGGGCCAGATCCACCACATCCGGCCATGGGTGTTCGCGCCGGTTTCGAAGCAAGGCAGCAACGTTCAGATTCACCGAAAGGTCTGTCATGTCACTGCCCTACAACTGAAAAGACTGCACATGCGCGGGCATCGGGATGCCGTCGATGTTGCGGGGATCGGGGATCGGGTCTCCGACCTTGGTGCTGACGGGAATGACCCCGGCCCAGATCGGCAGGCCGTAATCCTCTTCCTCATCCTTGGGCCCAC
The DNA here is from genome assembly GCF_056542405.1 of Ruegeria sp. AD11(2025). Lineage (NCBI taxonomy): Bacteria > Pseudomonadati > Pseudomonadota > Alphaproteobacteria > Rhodobacterales > Roseobacteraceae > Ruegeria > Ruegeria sp. AD11(2025). The sequence goes on from NZ_JBQFZU010000014.1 coordinate 78,719, forward strand.
CGGTGCGAATCTTGGCGCTGCCTTCGGAAATCTCCATGCCCAGCACCATGGTCGCCTTCAGATCCTGCGCATAATCCGGCCGCAGGCCTTCATAGCGCCCGGGAAACAAGCCGTTCACAAACCGGGCAAGCTTTTTCAGTTTTTCCGCAGGGTCTTCGATCTTGAATGCCGACCCGAACAGCGTAACCGACCGCGAATTGACCGAATGGTGCATTCCGGACCGGGCCAGCACAAAGCCATCAAGGATCGCCACCGAAAGACACACCTGCGCGTCGCGCGCGTTGCGCAGCGCGCGACTGGCCGAAGAGCCGTGCCAATAGACATGGTTGTCTTCACGCCACTGCAGCGTCGGCGTGACAAATGGCTTGCCATCAATCACGTATCCCACGCTGCACATGGGCTGCGCGTCCAGAATTTGGTTGATCGTGGCGCGGTCGAAATGCCCCCGCTCGTGCGATCTGCGTAGGCGCGTTCTGTCGGTTATATCCAGTGTCTCGTTCATATTCATAGCTCGGGTTTGTTCTTGCTATGACCGTAATGCCCGGATATTGGGTGTTGGCAAATGACCAATTTTGAATCTTTTTCTAAGGCCAATTTGCACCGCGACCTGTTCGCGATTTCGCTGGATGCGTCGCTGAAGACGTCATTGCAGGCCCAGTTGCTGGATGCGTTGCGGCGCGTTGTCTCCAAGTCGCCGAACCTGGTCGGCGCGCGGCTGCCCGCCAGCCGGACCCTGGCGTCCGAGCTTTCGATCTCGCGCACCACGGTTCAGGCGGTCTTTGACCAGATGATCAGCGAAGGATATCTGGTCACCCGGCAAGGCAGCGGAACCTTTGTTGCCAGCGAAATCACCCACCTGTCGCAGCCACAGCCAATTTCCCGTCCGGCTGGTCCCGTAACCGCGGAATGGCGCCCCTTCCAAACCGGGCTGCCCGATCAAACCCTATTACCGCACCGGCAATGGGCCCGCCATCTTGAACGCGCATGGCGCAGCCCGGCACCCGAGCTTTTGACGCGCCCGGATCCTCTGGGCTGGTATCCGCTACGCGAAGCGATTTCGGACCACCTTTCCGCGTGGCGTCATTTGAACTGTGATCCCGGTCAGGTGGTCATCACCTCGGGTGCACGCGAGGCTTTCGAGGTGATTTTCTATGGTCTGCTTGGTGCAGGCAAACATGTTGCGATCGAGGATCCCTGCTGGCCCAAATTGCACACGATCCTTGCCGACACGGGCAACAGTGCCCGTCCCGTCCGTATCGATCGGGACGGGCTGGACGTGGCCAGAATTCCGCAGGGCATACATGCCACGATCGTTACCCCCTCGCGGCACTATCCTACGGGTGTGAGCCTACCCCTGTCCCGCCGGGTTGCTCTGCTGGATTGGGCGCGGCAAACCGGAGCGGCAGTGATAGAAGATGACTATGACAGCGAGTTCCGATATCGCGGGCAACCTTTGCCGTCCCTCTCGGGTCTGGACGGCCTGACGAACACGATTTACCTCGGCAGCTTTTCGAAACTGGTCAGCCCCGCGCTGAGGATCGGGTACCTAGTTGTTCCCAAGAGATTTTTACACAACACCCTGGCCTATCTTGGCCGCGTCGGTCCGCGCGCCTCGTTGATCCCGCAACCCGCTTTGGCAGCGTTCATGAACAGCGGAGAGTTTGCGATGCACCTGCGACGGATGCGGCGGGTCTATGCACGGCGTCAGAGCCACTTGCTTGAAGCGCTGTCCCCGGTAGCGGGCCTTCTGAATCTTCAGCCTGACTCCTCGGGAATGCACTTGTGCCTGTCGCCAAAGGCACCGCTGGTTGACCGAATGTCGGATCTTGAGATAGGCAAACTTGCCGAGCAAAACGGTCTGCGCGTCAACGCCTTGTCAGCCCACTGCGTTCTGCCCGAAAAACTGCAAGGCTTGTTGCTTGGATATGCGGCTTTTGACGAGGACACGCTCTCGGACGCGGCAGATCGATTGATCACCCTCCTTCGCACACACGCCTGAACTGTCGTGAAAAGCAGCCGCCAGAACCGCTCCAGCACATGGTGTAGCTTTACACCAGCGCCGGAGAAACGTGATATCATGAAAGCACAATAAGTACTTTCGTTATTTGGAAACGCGGAGACTGTGAGGGGGAGATTCACCTGCTTCGACAGTCTTTCTGCTTGTTAACGTTGATATCCGTCTCAAGTAAGGAAAGGCTGAATGCCGCTTTCAAAGACAAAGCTGCTCCAACTCATCCTTGGAACTGGTGGATGGAATTCAACATTAAAGATGTCCTTGAACGCCACGCTAAACGTAGCAGAACGAATTTATATGTGAAGCGATCTCTGGTTGGGTGGTCCACTCGTCTGCGGATCAAACTCACCATCACTTCAATCCTCCTGATAGCCGCAACTGATCGCGCGTAGAGAGCGATTGCGGCGATCCCACAACAGCAAATGCAGCGAACTGAACAAGAGTCCGTATTGTTTGGAGCGCTAGTCCTGCGAAGACAACGCCTCCTGTACACGCGCCCTCAGGAAGCCGATGACCTTTTGTGTGGTCGCGATGTCTTCAGTCGAAAGACCTTTGGACAGTTCGTTCACCCATGGAACTTGCAGCGCGATAGCGGCATCGAACAGTTTTTGACCTTCTGACGTTAGCGTAACGAGTTGCGCGCGCTTGTGATGCGGGTTTGGTCGAAACTCTATGATTCCTTCCTTTTCCATCTCATTGACGATGCGCTGAACACCCTGGCGATGAACCCCCATCGTCCGAGCATGCCATGCGACAGATTCGGGGCGCTCCGCATAGGCGATCGCCCCAAGGATCTGCCAGCGCGCGCTGGTTAGTCCAAGATCAGCCACCAGACGATCTCCAGCCAGCTGCAATCTGCCATTCAGTCGAAACACGTCCAGGATTAGCGCCGTCACCGCCTCTCCGGCCTCTGTCCATTGTTCGTTTGCCATGCGAGCAATCTGGCCTGTTGACAACATATAGTCAATATGATTAATGAAAAAGAAACGACAACATGTCACCAAATAGGACACCCACTCACGGAGCAAGACACATGGTCAACTTCAAATCTCTGGATCCCGAGTTTCCAATTGAACAGCAATTGAGCGTCGAAGCCGGACCTGTTGTTTTGGTCAACCTGTTCACAGTGGATACGGCAGATCAGGGTGCTTTGGTTGAAGCCTGGAAAGAGGATGCGCTCTGGATGAAAAAGCAGCCGGGTTACATCAGCACGCAGCTGCACAAGGCCATCGGCGAAAGCAGCATGTTTTTGAATTACGCCGTTTGGGATTCTGTGGATGACTTCCGCGCGGCATTTTTGAACCCAGAGTTTCAGAATGCGCTCAGTCATTACCCATCCAGCGCAGTAACCGCACCGCATCTCTTTGAAAAAATTGCTGTGCCCAACTGCTGCACGGCCTGACGGACACCTAATCAAAAACTGATCAGAGGATGCAAAGATGAAAACACGCATTCACGCAATAGCAGGCGGAATCGGCTTCCTGATGATCCTTCTCTTCTGGACGTCCACGGCAATCAGTGAGCTATTTGCGAGCCACGCGACGGTCGCAGCTGTTAAGGGTTTGATCCTCAAAGGCATGTTCATCCTGATCCCGGCAATGGTAATTGCGGGCGGATCGGGCACTGTGATGGGTAAGAACCGAACGGATGCCAAGGCGGTCGCAAAGAAGAAACGAATGCCCATCATTGCGATGAATGGGCTTCTGGTCCTGTTGCCATCAGCATGGTTTCTGGCAGGCAAAGCTACCGCGGGCGAGTTCGATACCGTCTTCTACACGGTTCAGGCGGTCGAGCTGATCGCTGGAGCCGCAAACCTGAGCATGATGGGTCTCAATATTCGCGATGGCCTTACCATGACAGGGCGTATCGGTGGCCCGCGCGCGGCATCCACGAACCTGCAAAAGCTGGTAATAGAAGAGCGCCCCGCAGGGCCGTTGGTAGCCAAATCCGTTCCACGGCTCACCAACTATGATGGTCAGGAGCTTGACGCGGGCTCTGTTGTTGCCTTGTGTCGCTGCGGGCAATCGAAGAAGAAACCCTATTGCGACGGGTCGCACAGTGAATTTGGCTTTTCCTCGGAACCCTCACCGGACCGCACTCCCGATGGCGTAAAAGTCTTCGAGGGTGAGCAGCTTGATATCCACTACAACCGCTTGCTCTGCTCACACGCGGGAGTATGTGGAGCGACATTGAAAACCGTTTTCGACACCAAGCGAGACCCCTGGATCGCGCCTGACAATGCAACCCCGGATGACATCAGGGGTGTGATTGGGGCGTGTCCCTCCGGGGCGCTGTCCTGGAGTGAACCGGGCGGATCACCACAACACATCACGCATGACGCGCCCGGGATCACAATCGAAAAAGACGGGCCCTATCGTGTGACACAGATCCGACTGGCCTCAGGTGTTCAAGTCCAGGCGGCTTCCATGGAAAAGTATGTCCTGTGTCGGTGCGGTGCCTAAAAAACAAACCTTTTTGTGACGGGTCGCATGCCGATATCGGTTGGACCGGCTGAATCGAACTCCAAACTTCTCTTAACCTATAGGCCTTAGGAGCTGTACCTTTGAAAAAGCACTGATTGCTTGCGCTGCCAGTCTCTTGATCTCAACACCGTCCCATGTGGAAACAAACAATATCGGAACGGGTCAGGAGCTGGCAAAGCTCATTTTCGCCTCCAGTGAAAGCAATCACAGAGGGCTGACCGATATGGGACAAATCACTGCCTTTGGGAAAGACCTATTCGTCTCCATGGATGGCAATGATGATGGCGGCATTGCATTCGAGGGGCTCAAGGAGCGGGACTTCGGTTTTGAATCTATTGCCGAGGACGTAGGGCAGCGGCATATCTATGACACCGCTTAGAAAATGCTGTTTGCGGTCTGGGACCGTGACAGTAGTGGCCGGATCAACAACTCGGAATTCAACAAGTCGATGATCGCCGACTTCCGAAACGCAGACATCAATGATGATGCGTTTCTCGGCGAAGATGAACTTTTGCAGGGATACAACGCCAACCGTGCTTGCCGCGCGGCGGGTACTGGCAAATAGACCTCTGGGAACTAATCCACAGCATTTTGGGTGATCGAACCTCTTCACCCACCCTCTGCAGCACGGAAATCAAAAGCTCACGTATGAAATATGGAACGGTGACTGTCACCATTCATTGGCTGAGCGCGCTATTGATCCTGCCTCAATTGGGATCGGGTTTTCGGGCTGCACTCATGCTTGATAGCGCCGCGAAGGAAGCGATTTCTAATCTCCATGCGCCATTGGGGCTCGCCATCCTTGTGTTTACGGAATTTTTTGCTCGCTTGGTGGAAGTTCGCAGACCGCAAGCCAGATCCAGTTGCCGGTGACCCGACTAGGCAGATTTTCGTCGGCAAAGCGGTTCATGCGCTGTTTTACATCGTCATTCTCGGCATGGTGGCCAGCGGCATCAGCTTGATGATAACCTCTGTTGCTGGAGAGATCCTTTTTTGGGAGTCCACAGCACCGCATCCCGATTCTTCCAACTGCCACCACGTGTGCCACACGGGATGTGCGCAAGGCTGATGGTTGGCTTGCTTGTGATTCATGCAGGAGCGGCGCTCTACCACCAGTTTGTCAAGAAGGACGGCGCGCTCGCACGGATGTGGCACAACGCAAAATGAAACAGGCCTCTCCCCCTCGAGAACTTTTTCGAGACAACAACAACGGAATGTGAGCAGCCTCAGCTGACTGATCCAAGTTGATTGTCGGTGCATTCTCGGCCTGTGATCCATCGGAGTGATTGTTTCGGCGGCTGGCGGGCGATAGCCCGGTGCACTGTGTGGGCGTTTTGTGTTGTAGTGTCTCCTCCATTGTTCGATCAGGATTTGAGCTTCGCTTAGGCTGTGGAAGATCTCACTGTTGAGCCGCGCGTCCTTGAAGCCGCGCCGCTGCACTTGACGATGTGTGCAACGGCAGGTCTGGGTCGGTGATGTTTTGAGGTTGATCGGGGATTTTGTCCGTCATAGCGTGTTGTGCATGTCAAAGTTCATCCATCATGTCGTCCTCGAGCGTCACAGTGCTCATCGCAGAAAGCGTTTTGCCGGATAGCAGGCCTCCATTTGCACACTTTCTAGCAATACACTTTGGAGACCTCAGATGACTGAATTTACTGATATCCCGGTGCTTGATCTGGCGCCACTGATTAATGGCGAAGACACATCCAGCCTTACCTTAGATTTTGCCAAAACCTACGGCGAGACCGGTTTTGGCTATGTTGTCAATCACGGCGTGGATCCTGCCTTACGTGCCGCCGTGTTTGCCGCCTCAAAGAAGTTTCATGCGCTGCCTGAGAGCGAAAAGCAGACAATCACGCTTGATAAATGCCACCGCGGTTACATCGCCATTAATACCTCTACGGATGTGAATTCCGACCTTGCCAAAGTAACCAAACCAAACCAATCCGGGTCGTTCATGATGATGCGCGAGGACTCAGAGATTGACCCCGAAGTATACCTGTCTGGGCCAAACCAGTGGCCGGATCTGGAAGGGTTTCGTGAGGCGTGTGAGGCCTATGCCGAGGCGATGACCGTGTTGGGGCACAAACTAATGGCGTTGGCATTGGACGCGATCGGTGTGACGGATCGCTCGTTCCTTGCTGCATTTGAAACACCAACGATCTGGTTACGTCTGCTCCACTATCCGCCGCAACCTCCGCAAGCGCCCGATGATATGTTTGGATCCGCACCGCACAGGGATTTTGGATGCTTGACTTTACTCGCACAAGACGATGTTGGCGGGTTGCAAGTGCAGACACCTGCCGGTCTTTGGGTGGATGCACCACCAATCGAAGATGCATTCGTGGTCAATGTCGGTGATATGCTGCACCGCCTGTCCAACGGAAAGCTCTTGTCCACCCCGCACCGGGTGATCAATTCAACCGGACGAGAGCGCTATTCCGTGCCGTTCTTTTACGATCCTCATGTCTCTGCGGAAATTGCGCCTCTCCCGCACACAGGCAATGCAAGGTTTGGCCCACTGAACTTTGGAGAATTTTTGAGGAACGAACTGGAAGCCAGTTATGATGCGCATCAGACCAACCAGTCGTAACCATAGAATGCACACAGAAGGCGGCGGGGCAGCGCAGAAAATGATAAACACGTTGTGGTGAGGATCCTCAGTGTTTTGGCGCATGATGAAGGCGGTGCTTATCCTTCCGGGAACAGCGCTGATCTATATCCCGATTTTGATCCAATGGTACAGCGACCGTTGGCCATTCGACGAAAGCACGGGGACGCGCCTGCATTGGGCAGTGGCAGCGTTTTTGGCTTTCCCTGCGCTTGCTTTGGCTGTCAACACGATGAAACTGTTTGTTCTGGAGGGGGATGGAACTCCGGCGCCGTGGGATCCACCCCAAAGATTTGTAGTCAGCGGGCCTTATCGCCATGTTCGCAATCCCATGCTTTCATCGGTCGTTCTTTTGATAGTGGCGGAAGCAGTGGCTCTGGACAGCCCGCTCTTGCTCGGTTGGGCAATCACGTTTTTTTTCCTAAATACAATTTACTTCAAATTCGTGGAGGTACCGGGACTAGAGCGACGCTTTGGCGAGGAATACTTACGGTACAAGGCGGCAGTGCCACGATGGGTTCCCATGTTAAGTCCGTATGAGTCCCCAGACGCCGACGGCAAGTGAAACGTAAGTTGTATGCACTGAATGTTAACTAGTTCATACTGTGGATTCACGGCCATCGCGAACAACTGAATTAAAGAGCCGCGCCGCAGCATAGTTGAGATGAGACGAATGTCGGGAACAGACCGTCCACAACATTAGCCGTGTGACCGAATTGCAATGGGTGCTGGAATTGCAGCTGCATCGCTGATTTCAGCACCAAGAAATTTAAGTAAGCCGTCCGACTTCGACTTCCCGAGCACGCCTTGAATTGCGTGCAGGTGAGCAGATTCTGGACTTCTATGTAACGTTGGTGCGCTGTATCGAGTAAGCACCTTAGCGCCATCTGATCCAATTTGTGTCTAAAACAGAAGGTCCTCAACGAGCTGTGAGATCAATTGGCTTTTGCCAGACACTCCCGCCTTTCTGTAAATCGCAGTACATTGAGCCTTAACGGTTCCAATTCGGGTTTGTCTCAGATTGGCGATTTCAGACATAGACATCCCTTTCAGAACAAGCCACGCGATCTCTGTTTCCGCGCCAGTCAAGCCGAGCTTCTCGAAATACGCCTCTACCACGGTCGTGAACTCGCCGGACGTGATCCGGCGGGCCGTTTCGGCCCGGTGTGTCGCTTTTTGGGCCACGAGCGCAAGCCGGACACCCAGAAATGCGCCAAGTATCAGCCCGATACTGGCGCCTGCTTCGACAAGCTCTCGCACATTCCAACGTAGCGGAACCGATGGGATACCCAAAATTGATGCCAGAATTTCCCACAGGAAATACGCACCACACAGGCACTGGATAAGGACAAGGGTCCATACGACCCATGCGCGGTTCATCATGCGCGGCACCGTGCGCAGGTCAATTCCGTTTCAGCAGGTTGTCTCATGCCGGATCACCCACCGTTTTTACCGGGGCCGCCATGTCCGCCACCCCCTTTTGGACCGCCGGATTTGCCAGCCCCTTTGGGGCCATCGGATTTGCCAGCCCCTTTGGAACCGCCATGCGCATTTGGTTCTCTCGGCTGAACACGTTCGTTTGGTTCATTGGCTGGCGGTTCAGCACGCTCGTCGCCGTGCGATTCCTTCGAGAACCTTTGATCTCGCAATACCTCTCCGGACGTACGGTTCAGCACCACCTCGCGCAGTTCATTCTGATCGCTCGCGGTGATGACGATGCGGCCCAGCCAAGACCGTTTCACTTCGTCAACCGTGTAACCTTCGGCCTCAATCCGCGCGATGACATCATCAGCAACGGATACCTGCGCCTGCGCCGGCGAGTGCAGGAGCATGACCATCGCGAGGCTTGCGAGGATATGTGATCTACGCATCAAAAGTTCCCATACCTTTGCATTTTGGCTAAGTGGTTACCGCGCACCGTGTCAACCGGTGCGCGGTAGCTTTGTGTTACCCGCGAGGACCGCCTCGACCGCCGTGGCCGCCACGACCTTCGCCGCCGCGACCTCCACGACCTTCGCCACTGCCGCCCCTTTCGCCAGAGTCAGCCGTCTCGCTGCCGGATTCCGCACTTCGGCCTTCACTGTCGTGCCCGCCTCGCCCAGCAGGGATTCCTTGTTCGGCCAGTTGATCGCCGATGTTCCGCCGATCTTCGGGGCTCAGGCTTGAGTGGTCGATATCCCCCAGCGCTACGGTTTCGCCGGTTGAAGGGTCGACGACCTCTACCTCTGAAATATCAATGGCGTTCCGATCACGGCCTCGGGGCTGGACTCCCTGTTCTTTCAGCTGATCCCGAATATCGGCACGTTCTTCCTCGGACAATGCTTCGAAATCCACTTCGGACTGTTCGACGGTTTGGCCTGTACTCGGGTCAACAACCGAGATGCTTTTGGCAAGTAGCGGCTGGAACGACACTGCGGTGATAAGGGCAGCTAGGATCAACGGGCTGTGAGGGAGTGAGAGAGTACGCATGTTTTTTCTTCCTGTTTGTAAGATTTAACGCGGCTTGGATTGGTGCCGTGAAGCCTAGATGCAGTGAAAACTTCGATCGGAATACTGGACGCGAGCCTGATTTTTGGCCGAATAAGCCAAAGTCGCAGACCCGCGTAGCATGGCCGAAATGCGCAGGATCGACGCGTTCAGAATACGTTCTTCACGATGAGAATTTCAGTGTCAGACGTCCATATGACTTTGGCTTAGAACGTCCTTTCGCAGCCTGGGTTCAATGGTTTTCTGATCGGAAAACATGCCAACCAAGTCCCTTCAGCCGTCACTACAAGACGAACCTCGCGACCGAGAAGTGGACACGAAATGCGACCAAGCACCCTGAGCTTTATTATGGCAAGCCTGATGCCTTTGACGGCCTATGCAGAGGAGGAACCTGCGCCCGTCGATCAGCACGAGTTATCGCGCATGATACAGAACGGAAAGGTAACCAAGGCGTTTCTGGAGGCCTTTGAGGCGGGGGACGAACTGACCGAATTCAGCTTTGACACAGCGCGCGGGGTCGGTGCTAATATCGGCGAAGGCCGTCTTTTTACGCGTATTCCGCGGGCTGATCTCGCCGACCCATCAGAGTGGGCTTCGCATTTTCCAAAGCGCGAAGGAGGGGCTAACGCGACATCTTGTATTGCCTGTCACAACGCACCGATTGCCAATGGGGCCGGTGACGTTGCAGTCAACGTGCTTGTGGATCCCGCGCATTCGGGCGACGCAACCAGATATCTTGAAAGAAATACACTCCCCCTGTTTGCACTTGGTATCCCTCAGCGACTTGCAGAAGAAATTAGCGCGGACCTTTATCAACAGCGAGATGCAGCCCATCAGGTTGCCTGCACTTCGGGTCGCGCCTCAATTCTGTTAGAGTCCAAAGGTGTAGACTATGGAACGTTGACACTGACGCGTACTTCTCAAGACCCCTGTTCCGTCGACACGGATTCCAGCGGATTGAGTGGCATCGACCCGGACCTCGTGATCAAACCGTTTGGATGGAAAGGTAATCATGCAACGATCAGAGCATTCACGAGGAATGCTGCGCACAACGAACTGGGACTACAGGCCGTCGAGCTTGTCGGAGACCGGGATGGCGACTTCGATGGTGTGGTGAATGAGTTGACCGTTGGCGATGTGACGGCGCTTACAATATACCTGGCAGCCCTCGAACGGCCAGTAACCAAGATTGAACTGGCCGATCTGGGGTTGATCGACCTTTCTGAGTCCGAAAGAACCGATATTCTGGCAGGAGAGGCGCTATTCGCTCAAACCGGCTGCACCAGTTGTCACACGCCAGCGATGAGCCTTCGGGACACAACGTTCAAAGAACCCAGCGAAATTCCGGGTTTCTACGATGTCAGGTTTCCAGATGGATCTGACCCGAATACTCATGGCTTGAACGTCGTCAGTGCAATCACATTCAATCTGGCCGGAGATCAACCCAACAACTCGATTAAGCTGCTGGACGGTTCAATCCACCATCTAGGTGCTATGGGGCAGAATGCCGAAGGTGAGCCAGTGGCCCGATGGTACACAGATTTCAAACGACACGATATGGGATCCGACTTGGCAGATCCCGATGACCCTCTTGGGTTGGGGGCATCTATGTTTCTGACGCGATCACTGGCGGGTGTCGGGGCAACTGGACCCTGGTTACACGATGGCCGGGCGACCACATTGCAAGAAGCAATAACGAGTCATGCGGGTGAAGCCTCAGACAGCGCCACTGTCTACAACCACCTCAGCGAAAGCGAACAAACTAAAATCGTCGCCTTTCTGGAGAATCTAACAATATATAAGACGGTCGAAGAATAAGTGCTGGTTGAGAGAAGTTGAACGTCGGATTTGGCCGGTGCCGTGTGAATTCTAGCTTCCCAGATATTGCGCGTTCAGTGAACGTCTGGAAGGCGGGCAGCGATTGCTTCATGAATGTGTGGCGGCCCGTGTCATCAGATTTCAACAGCTTCTGCAACCACAAGTGCGCCGTCTAATTCAGAACCCAGACACCCAACTGTACTGTCCATTATCGTGTGACCTAACAGAAGTTGAACCGTACGTGGGTTGCCAGTCTTCTTGGTTGTACCGCAAACTTTTGGAGCAAATGACTGGTTTGCCGGGACGCACCTCAGCAAAGACATCCATCGGCGAACGACAGGAATGGGCCGTCCTACTAGTTGTGGTGGGGCTGTCGGCCCCTCCACTTTTTTGAGGGCCAGCAGGGCTTTGACGAGCCAAACGTCTGGCTGCCAGGGTGAGGCCACTGTCCTCACCCTCGGGCAACCCTATTAGACAACACCGTGTCCTCGGCTGTGCCTGCTGACCGCACCACCACAGTCGAATAGCATTGCCCCGCCCCCCTTCCGCATTCGCCACGTGGCAGATCAGCAGGAACAGGCGACTGCTCGCTAGCGGACCACCGACAAATCTCTTTTTCGTTGCGCATCCCGGATGAGTGCAGCAAGCCTATAGAAACCGTGAGCCATTTTTGTGTAGGGCGTAAGGAGGAAGAGGGCCAGGACCGATCCAAGATGGATGGTAAGCAGCGCAGGCATCAGGGCCGATGAACCGAAAGCGTAAAGAACAAGCCCGCTTAACCCAACGAACCCTAGCAGCAGGATGAAGCCGATGTCTCCGCCCCAAGCTGAAACGTCGCCGAGGTTGCGGTCTGATTTCTGTTTCAGCAACACCATCGCGCAGCAACCGACGGTAAGCAATAAACCCCCTGATACACCGAACAGCTTTGGTAATGACCAGAACCCGTAAGGTGCGTGCAAGCCGAAACCGTAATGCATGATCGTAGCTACCGAAGTTGAGGCGAAACATAGCAGAAACCCGTACATGATTGCATGATGCACGTGGCGACGGGCCTGACTAAAGCGGTCTTCGTCCTCGAAATTGCAACCCTCCCCATGGCCGGCAGCCAGATCCTGCATTTTGGCTGCTCGTCTTAGCGCGGCATTCAAGTCGCCGGGTTGGATCGGTTTGCCTCCAATCACATGCCAATAGCGCCGAAGGCTGATCCCAATGCTAAACAGTGGTAGAAGGAAAGCCGGAGCAAAGATCGCCACCATCGCATTGTGAGAGAGGACAGCGTAGAAGCCTTCGCCCCCAGCGGAGCCGATCACGTGAACGGCCCAAAACAAAAGTGCGAAGCCGACGACCAGAGCCAGAGCGATCGCTCCACCATGGGTATGGAAGCGGCGCGCCACGGGTTGCGGCCAGGCGAAGCTTTCCCAACTGTCCCGCCGCACCTCTGCCAGCGCTTTGGGCAGGTTCAGATCGAACTCGTGCGGGGCCGTGTATTGACAGGCGTAGTAGCAACCCCGGCAGTTGTGGCAGAGGTTGGCCAATTGCGTGATATCGCCGTCCGAGAATGCGCGTTCGGCGTGAAGCGACGGAAAGACCGAGCAATAGCCTTCGCAATACCGGCAGGCATTGCAGATCTCAGCCTGACGGCGGGCTTCCTGGATCAGTTCAGTTCGCATAAGAAGCGGCCTCTCGTCCTGCAATGCGTCCGAAGACGGTTCCGATGGTCATGCCGAACCCGGCCAGATAACCCTGCCCCAAAATCGATCCAGCCATGGCTTCTCCTGCCGCCCAGAGGTTCTTGATCTTGCCGTTTGGCGTCGAACACTGCGCAGTTTCATCCACCTTCAGACCCAAATAGGTGAAGGTCACACCGGTACGCAGTGAATATCCATAGTAAGGAGGCTCACTTATCGGACGTGCCCAGTTTGTTTTGGGCGGGGTAAGACCCGAAGTGGAAACGCCGTCCAACTCAGTTGGATGAAAGCCGCTTGTATCCCCACAGGCGCCATTGAATTCCGCGACGGTCGTGGTCAGCTTTTCGGCGGGCAGACCCATCATTTTGGCCAGTTCCTCCAACGTGTCCGCCTTTAACGGCGGAAAAACCGACGGCATGAACAGGTTCAGCGACTTGGCGTCAATGATCACATAACCCACCTGATCCGGCTGGGCTGCCACCAGGCGACCCCAGATCGCGTAACGCTTGGGCCAAACGTCCTCGCCCTCGTCATAGAACCGCTCGGCATCCTTGTTGACGACAATTGAGAACGGAACGCAGTCCAGGCGGGTGACGATGCCGCCGTCGAATTTCGGCGCACGCCCGTCGATTGCAACAGCGTGGCATTGGGTCGGATCACCAACGCTCTCAACGCCTTGATCCAGAAGATCAGCCAGCACGACACCCCGATTATAGGGCGTGCCGCGGATCAGGAAATTGCGTGCCGCAGGCCCCCACGCGCGGGTCAGCCAATCCGTGTCAGCCTGAAACCCGCCCGAAGCGACGATGACCGCTTTGGGCGTGATGCGATGGGATTGACCTTCACATGTATAGTCCACCCATGCGATCTGGTCCCCGTTCAATTCCAGATGCGTGACGGCAGCTTCGTAAAGGACCTCGACTCCCAGCCGCGTCGCTGTCCGGTAATAGGCGTTTACCAGCGATTTACCGCCGCCCATGAAGAACGCATTTGTCCGCGCTAGCGACAGAGTCCCCGACAGAGAGGGTTGGAACCGGACCCCGTGCTCCTCCATCCAGGGAAGGCATTCCTCAGACGTGCGGATTGCGAGGCGCGCCAGATCTTTGTCGGTTTTGCCCCCGGTAACCTTAAGCAGATCCGACAGGTATTCGTCTTCGCTGTATTCTTCGACCAGCGGGCCCAACGGGCTAGAGTGCATACAGCGAAAGTTGCGGGTGTGGCGCGAGTTTCCACCACGATAGGGTTTGGGCGCCGTTTCAAGGATGAGAACACGCGCGCCTGCTTCGGCGGCGGTCATAGCGGCGCAGAGGGCGGCGTTCCCTCCGCCAATCACAGCGATATCATAGACTTCCGGTTGGGCGGTCATGTCGTTTCTGCCTATTGAGTTTGGTCGGTTGTACGGTCGCGTTCCTGCAACGCGCGAATGCGCATGCGTTGTGCTGCGTGGATATGAGCGCGCATCTCATTCTCAGCCGACGCGCCATCACGGGTTTTCAAGGCGGCCATGATAAGGCGATGTTCGGCCACTGCGGCCTCGGCTCGGTCGCCGTCCAGCAATTGCGACGGGCCTAAGATCAACAGCGCCTTCTGTAGAGACAACATCGATTTTGCCAGAAACCGGTTCTTGGCCGCATCCAGAAGGGTCGCATGGAAAATCCGATTGATCCGCGCGGCATCCGGGCCGGTGCCTGCTTCGGCCAACCTGTCATTCAGCACATCCAGCTCATCCAGCTCGACATCTGACGCCGCCCGTGCCGCAAGACGGGCCGCAGTGCCCTCGAGCACAGCGCGCATCTCATAGAGTTCCATCACCTCGGCGTAATCCAAGCTGCGCACCGTTGCGCCCTGCCGGGGGATGTGCGTGACCAACCCATCCGCTTCTAGCTGTCGGATCGCTTCGCGCACAGGTGTGCGGCTGACACCCAGTCTCTCGGACAGCTCAATCTCGCGCAGCCGTTCGCCGGGCAGCAGGCTTCCATCACGAATCTCATCCAGCAGGCGCTGATACGCGGAATTTCCTTGTGGGCCAGGCTGCAACGGATCGTCCTGAAGGGTCATAAAACGCTCACTTGTCTTCTTGCGTCCATTTGTATACATTTGGATACACAGTGAGTCAACCACACCGGAATCGGCACTTTGTCCACTCAGATCAACGCACCCTCTGCTGTAAAAAAAAGGGCCGTGACCTTCGCGTTAGCAGTGCTGGGTACCGGAGTATTCTGGGCTCTGAATTTGCCCTTGCCTTTTTTGTTCGGCCCCATGAGCGCCTGTCTGATTGCAGCTCTGGCCCATACCCCCATGGAGGGCTTCGGGCAGGTCTCGGTGGCGGCACGTACTATTCTGGGCGTGGCGGTAGGCGCATCAATCACACCGGCCCTGTTTGCCGAATTGCCGAAAATGGCCGCGTCGATTGCGCTGGTCCCATTCTTTATCCTGCTGATCGCGCTGGTCGGCGTACCGTTCTTCCGCAAGGTCTGGGGTTTCGATACGACAACCGCATTCTATGCAGCCATGCCCGGTGGCTTGCAGGACATGATCATATTCGGGACCGAAGCCGGAGCCAATCCGCGCACTCTGTCCCTGATCCACGGCACACGCGTGCTGATCATCGTGACACTGGCCCCGCTGTTCCTGACAGTGTTTTATGGCGCCGAACTGACAAACCCAATCGGAGAACCCGCGCGCGACTTACCGCTGCATGAACTGGCCCTGATGGCGCTGGCGGCCTTTGTCGGCTGGAAGGGTGGTGAGCGCATTGGCCTGTTTGGTGCTTCCATATTAGGACCGATGATCCTGACTGCTGCTTTGTCCCTCGGGGATTTCATCCATACCCGTCCCCCGCGCGAGGCAATCCTGGCCGCGCAATTCTTCATAGGCTGCGGGATCGGCGTGAAGTTTGTCGGTGTTACCTGGGTGGAGTTGCGCAAGGTCGTGGCGGCGGGCTGCGCCTACGTGGTTGTTCTGGCAGTGTTGGCGGCGGCCTTCACCGCCGTTGTCACCACCTTAGGGCTTGGCAAGCCGGTCGAAGCATTCCTGGCCTTCGCGCCCGGCGGACAGGCCGAAATGACGGTTCTGGCCATCGTTTCAGGCGCGGATCTGGGCTTCGTGATCACTCACCATCTGACAAGGATCGTGCTGGTGATCATCGGTGCACCCATCGCCGCAAATCTTATTCTGCGCTGGTCCAAACCTCGGGGTTGATCATGTGGGTCGGTGCGCCTTCAGCGTAAGCATTCACCTGATCGAAGATGTCGGCAAATTGCAGGTCGAACTCATCCTCCGTCACAAAGCCGATATGCGGCGTCGCGATCAGGTTGGGATGCGCCAGCAACGGATCTGTCGGGTCGGTCAGCGGCTCCGTATCAAACACATCAATTGCGGCTTTACCGGGGCGACCGGCGTTGAGCGCCCCAAGCAATGCACCCGGCGCAAGAAGCCCCGCCCGCGACGTATTGACGAACATCGCCCCGGGCTGCATCTGCGCAAAATCCGATGCGGTGATGATCCCTCGCGTGTCCGGCTTCAGGCGCACATGGACCGAGACAACATCACTATCGGCAAAAAACGCCTCGCGGCTCGGCGCGATCTGTGCACCATCCTCCCGTGCACGTGACCGGCCTTCTTCGGATGACCACCAGACTACATTCATTCCGAAAGCTTCGGCATAACCTGCAACCGCACGAGCTATGCGGCCATAACCATAGAGCCCGAGCTGACGACCACGTAACGTCTTGCCCACGCCGGCCTGCCAGTGCCCTGCCTTGACCGAGACCATCTGAGCAGGCAAATCGCGCATCCCTGCCATGATCAGTGCCCATGTGAGTTCGGCTGCGGCATAGGACGGCGTGCCGCCATGCATGTTCGAACACAGCAAAACACCCTGATCTGTGCAGGCCGGTACATCAACATGAGGATAGACGCTGCGCTGGCTGATCAAGCGCAAGTTTGGCAGCTTCTCCAGCAAGGCGCGGGTGATTTTGGTGCGCTCGCGGAACAGCACCAGCACCTGAGCCTCTTGCAAACGCTCGGCCAAAGTGTCTGTATCCTCGACATGATCCGTCCAGACAGTCACATCATGACCGGTGAGTTTCTCAAAACACGGCAAGCCACGCAGCGTGTCGAACCAGTCATCCAGAATGTGTATTTTCATCGGCTTTCAATACCCTGCCCGGTGGTTAGTTTTCTTGGCGTCGGCACAAAATGCTGCGCGTCGAGAGCTGCCAGCGCGTTTCGGACGCGTTCGCTTTGGTCCAGCAAATGGTTAAATTGCTCGTCGCACCCGGCAATTGGCGTCGGGTATTCGGCCATATCGCGCCGCAAGGCCGCTTGGGCCAACCTGAGTTCCTGACGTGCGATATCGAGGCATTCCGAATAGTTGTCCATCGAGATCCCCTTTAATGTATGCCGTGGTATACCATTTTCAGATCGCCCGATCAACTCCCCTTCCACACCGATTGTGGCACATAGACGTGCCCGTCCGCGAGCTTACGCGCGGTCCGCACAAGGCCCGCAGAGTTCACGGTGAACCCTTTCTCGTTAGCGAAATCCACCAACACGTCGATCTTACCCGAGGCGTGTTCCAGTACAACTTCAGCCGGGCTTGTCGTTGGGCGATCCAGCAAACCGTCCGCGACCGTGCCGGGCGTCAAAGCGCAGGACGCCATGCACTGCGCACCGGTGACCGCCATTGTCGGATGGGTCTTCCACGGCATGAAATACCGAACCGCAAGAGTTCCGCCTTCTCTGGCAGACGCGATCAGGCCGAATTTGGGGGTCACCGATTTCGACACATCCCCCATTCCCATTCGCTCTCCGGCTTCGATCCGAACAGATTCCATCCGGTCAAAAAAGCCACGGTTGGCGTCCAGCTCCTCGGCGCTTTCATAGCCCGTCAGACCGAAGTCGGCGGCGCGGGCAATGGCCATTGGCATGGCGACATCCATGCCGGTCAGTTCGATCCCCTGAACTGTGTCGCGCAGATTGCCCGTGGGCAGGAAACCACCGGTTGCTGACCCCACCACGCCCATGAAGCTCAGCTGCACCGGCGCAGACTGGCCAGGCACTCCGGCAATTCCTGTATCACCCTCGTAGGTCAGCTTTCCATTAGGTGTCTGGATTCGGGCCACTACGCGGGCCCCAGTGTTGACCGCCCGGATACGGATTTCGGTCTCATCGCCTTGCGGTTCGAACAGTCCCATTTCGATGGCAGCAGGGGCGACACCGGACAGGATGTTACCACAAGTGGGTTTGAAATCGACCAACTTTTCCTCGACCGCAACCTGCGCGAAGAAATAGTCAATATCGGCCCAGTCATCCCCGCTGACTGACAGCATCGCGACCTTGGTGGTCACCGCTGCACCGCCGCCGATGCCATCGATATTCAGCGACTGTCCGGAACCAAGGGCTGCGATCAGCACCTTGGCCAGCGTCTCCAGATCCTCAGGCAAATCCGAGCGGCGGAAATACGGACCCTTCGAAGTACCGCCACGCATGAAGATGTACGGGATTGCGGTTTGAGTCATTTTGGGTCCCTCACTTCAACGGCCAGGGCAGGCTAACCATGTCCTGCAGCAGACCCGGCGGGAAATCCCTGTTCAAAGCACCCGCCATCAGGCACATGAATCCGATACCGCAGGCGGTCAGGATCAGCGCCATCCGCCAGCTGGCCCCGGCCCTGATGCGGAAGAAAGCGATCAGGAAGCCCAGCAATGCGAGGATGAAACCCACCACCCATGTCGCCGCGATGAGACCTGCGAACCACGCAAGCGTTGACCACAGGCCATGGGGCGCACTGGCATCCTCACCCGCGATTTCCTTGTCGGCAAAGATCGCGTCGCCCTCGGGCCGCCGCATCATCTGGATCAACAGGATCACGCAGCAGAACAGTGAGACGCTGCCGATCACCAGCGGGATGATTTTGTCGGTCATGTTGTAGTCGGGGATCATGTTGGCGTTGACCAGCGCGACGATCAGATAGGCCATGATCACCAGCAGGAAGATCAGCGGCGCACGCTTTGTCCCGGCCTGAACGTCACCCTCAGCCATGATCATCTTGGCCTGACGGATACCCAGAATGACCGAGACCACGGTGACCACTATCAGAACGATGACGATGGGGCTGAAGACATATTCCATGCCTTCACCAAAGCTCTTGCGGAAGCGGAACGATGCAATCTGAAATGCCTGGTTGGTGAACTTCTCGACCGGATTCGACAGAACAAAGCCGATCAGGAAAGCCGGACGTGACCAGTCGAAGCGGCGCAGGAAGATGCCGATCAGGCCGATAACGAACAAGGCCAAGAGGTCTTCGAAGTTCTGACCAGATTGGAAGGCCGCAAAACTGATCAACATGAACAGGAACGGCGCCAAATAAGTGAACCGAATTGTGGTCAGCTTGGCGATGCCCCCCGAAGCTGCGATGCACAGGATGGTGCCGACAACGTTGGCAAGCGCCAGCAACCAGACGATCGAATAGGTGATGTCGAGATTGTCCTGAAGCATGCTCGGACCAACCTCGATATCGCCCGACCCCAGAAGAGCCACCGCGCCAATGAAGATCGCCATCGAGCCTGAGCCGGGGATGCCGAACAGCAGCGTTGGCACCAGACCGCCGCCTTCCTTGGCGTTATTCGAACTTTCCGGCCCGATGACCCCGCGTACTTCGCCTTTGCCGAAATTACTTTTGTCCTTGGTCGTTTGAACTGAGTGACCATAGGCAATCCAATCGACGACAGAACCTCCGAGGCCGGGAATAACCCCGACGATAACGCCGATTATCGAACATCGGACCGATAGCCAGATGTTCGCAAACCAGTCTTTGACGCCATCCAGCCATCCAGCGCCTAACGAAGCGCCTTTGGCAATCGACCGGTCCTGCCGCAGCAGCGAAACGATCTCGGGAACAGCGAAGATGCCTAACCCCACGATGACCAGCTTCAGACCATCCGTCAGGTAAGGAATGTCATAAGTCGCCATTCGAAGCGAGCCGCCGGCATCGGCCTCGCCAATCGTGCCGACCATCAGGCCCAACCCGGCAGCAGCCACGCCTTTCAGGGGAATACGCCCGGCCAGAATGGCAACCATCGACAAGCCGAGGATAGTGATCATCAACATCTCGGGCAGTCCAAAGGCCAGCACGATCGGACGTGCGATCAGTATGAACATAGTCAGGAAGGTCGCGCCAACGAGACCACCGAATAAAGATGACGCAAAGGCAGCAGACAACGCCCGCGCGGCCTCTCCCTTTTTTGCCATTGGGAAGCCGTCAAGCACGGTTGCCTGCGAGGCCGAACTGCCTGGTATCCCCATCAGAACCGAAGCAAATGTGTCAGAGGTCGGAACGACGGCAACCATTCCGATCATCAGCGCCAGACCCAGAATCGGGTCCATGCCGAACATGAATGGCAGCAAAAGGGAGAGGCCGGCGATACCGCCCAGTCCGGGAAAGACGCCCACGGCCAGCCCCATGACAACACCGAGCACAAGATAGCCCAGAACGATGGGTTGCAGGATCAGAGCCCACGCATCACCAAGCGCAGGAAGAGCGGTGGCGAAAACCTCCATAGCGGCCGCCTTTCATAAATTGTCTTGTGTGCAGAAAAGCGCGCGCCCTTCGTTGGGCACGCGCTGTGGTATGTCGGCTTAATTCAGCTCAACGCCATAGGCCTCTTTCAGCCAGTTCAGGACATATTGCTTGGCGTTATCATCAACGTTTGTCGCTGTTTGTAGCGCTGCCTTGGAGCCGTCGCCCACGAACACGGGGTATTTGCCCACACGCTTGGAGGAGATGTCCCCAAAGTCGCCACGCTCGGTCACCGCCTGGAAGGCCGCGGTATAAGCATCAACCACCTCTTGCGGTGTGTCACCCGGCAAGAAGGCCAGCTTTTGTACCGGGAAACCGGCAACAAAGAAGGCTTTCCATGCGTCCCATGCCTCACCACTGGTCTCACAGCCATCGGTTGCTTCGCAGACCTCTTTGAAAGTCGGAACGTCCGGGAAAGTCGGATCGCGCACGATATTGCCATCGGCGTCCAGCGCGCCCCACGTCATCATCGGCACGGCCTGACCAGCCTCGACGAGAGGTGCCGAACCGCCCAGATAGCCAGAGGAGGTCTGATAGTCGATATTGGCTTCACCACGCTCAAACATCAGGCGACCGTCTCCACGGCCTTTGATGCCAAACACAGGCTCGACATTCATGCCCAGCATCTGCCACGCCAACAGCGGTACGAGGTCCAGACGCGTCGCGCCTTGCGAGCCGTAGATGAAATTGGTGTCTTTCAGAGCGTTGGCGGACCCGTCGAACTTTGCCCCGTCCTCGGCATTCAGATAGGCCACACCACCGGTTCCGGACGCCATGACCGGAATCCAGTCGTTATACTCGTAGCGCACGCGCGGGTCGCTCAGCAGATAGGGAAACTGGGTTGAACCGGATGTGCCAAACAACAGGGTGCCGTCATCGTGGCTTTGCTCCTGAAACCAGTTTGCGCCTTTCGTTGAACCCGCACCGGGCATGAATTTAACCACAACAGTCGGCTGACCCGGCAGCGCCTCGGACAGAAGCGGTGCAAAGAAGTTGGCCCATTTGGCAGACCCGCCCGTTTCCGAGAACGGAATGACCCACTCTATAGTCTTGCCCGAGAAATCGACTTCGGCGGCGGCGGGCGCGGCAAGTCCGGCAGCGGCGATCAGTCCCACGACAGCGCGACGGGTGAAGTTGGAAATGGCCATTGGTACCTCCCTGTTGACCAGACAACCACGTCAGCGCCCTCCGCGCCACCGTGATCGCAAATAGAACTGCGGGGTTGATTCCCCCTCCCATCTGGCAATCATGGAATGCCAACCTTGCGCGAAACTTGCAGGAGACCTGATGCGGATCGTCATCGTCGAGGACAATGAGCCCCTCGCAAACGCTATTGCCTACCGCTTGCGTGATCGTGGTCATGCCGCAGATGTGCTGACGGATGGCGACGCCGCCGAACTGTATCTGGTGCAGGAAGGGGCGGACCTGATCGTCCTGGATATCAACTTGCCGGGCCGGTCAGGGCTGGAAATCCTGCGTTCGCTGCGCAAGCGGGGCGACAGCGTCCCTGTCATTCTGCTGACCGCGCGCACCGAGACCAGTGACCGCGTTTCCGGTCTGGATATGGGCGCGGACGATTACCTCGTCAAACCTTTCGAAATGGATGAACTTGAGGCCCGCATCCGTGCGTTGTCCCGCCGCAAACAACTGGACTACGGCGCACGCGAGATCATCGGAGACCTGGAATTTGACCGCACCGCTCGTCAAGTCAGCGCAAATGGGCAAATGCTAGACGTGCCGCGCCGGGAAATGGCCGTACTTGAGTGCCTGCTGGAGCGTCGTGGAAGGATTGTCCCCAAAAGCCAACTGACTGATTACGTCTATGGCGTGGGTGCGGATGTCGATGACACTGCCGTTGAACCTCATGTATCGCGATTGCGCAAGCGCCTTCTGAACCACGGCATAAAGATAAAGACGGCCCGTGGCCTCGGGTATCTGCTTGAGGTGCAGAAGTGATCAGACATGGTTCGCTCAGGCTTAGGCTATTCATTCTGATCCTGACGCCTTTGGTGTTGCTCGCAATCCTTCTTGGATATTGGCGCTACACGGTGGCCCAGCAAACAGCGCAAGAGCTTTTTGACGACAGTCTTTTATCCGCTGGTCTGGCGATTTCCCGAGATGTGGCGGTTTCGGAAGGCGATGCCTTGTCGCCCACTACACGCAGCTTAATCCGCGATGCATCGGGTGGAGAAATTTTCTATCACGTGACCGGACCCGGTGGTATCTACGTGACCGGGTACGCATATCCCCCTGCCTCGGCAAACCTGTCAGAGCAAGATGTTTACCAACCGCATTTTTTCGAGGCAGTTTATCGTGACGAGCCGGTGCGCGTGTTGAAAATGACCGAACGGGTCACATTGGATAACCTGGTGGGAGATGCGACGGTCACGGCATGGCAACGCATCGCGGATCGCAACGCGTTTGCCAATGAACTGTCGATCCGCGCGGCGATCCTTATGGGCATCCTTCTGGCCACCCTTGCCTTTGTCGTGTGGTTCGGCGTCGCGCGCGGCCTGCGACCCTTGCTGGACTTGCAGGACGCCATTGACCTGCGTTCACCCGACGACCTCAGCAAGATCAAACGCCCGGTGCCAGTCGAAGTCCACGGTATTGTTCAGACCCTGAACCGGCTATTTGGACAGGTCGAACACAGCATCAACGCCCATCAAGTGTTTATCTCAGAAGCCGCGCATCAGCTGCGAAATCCGGCAGCCGCGGTCCAGTCGATGGCCGAGGCGCTGAGAGATGCAAAAACGGATGAGGACAGAGACAAACGCATTGTTGAGCTTGTGTCAGCAGCAAAGAATTCGGCCACGGTAGCCGAGCAGCTGCTATCGTTGGAGCGACTGCAGCAACCTACACATCAGGATCAGATGGACAAGGTTGATTTCCGCTTGGTCGTGGAAGATGCTTGTGCAGAAATGGGCGTACACATCCTCGCAAAAGGAATCGATTTTGAGGTCACGATGCCGGACTCGGCAATCACGGTCTCAGGGGATCAGGTCTTTTTGGCTGAGGCGATCAAAAACCTGCTGGACAACGCGGTTAAGCACGGTGGCGCTAAGTTGAGCCGAATTACAGTTGCTTTGCGCTGTGACGACGGGCACGTAAAACTAACTGTAGCTGATGACGGAACAGGTCTTTCGCCCGACCAAAGCGAAGCCGCCTTCAGTCGGTTTTCGCAGCTGGAGTATTCCGAAGGCAGCGGTTTGGGATTGTCAATTGTCTCAGCGGTCGCGAAGCGACATGGAGGAGTGGTCGCAATCAACCAGGTCGAAAAAGGAGCGAGCATTACACTCGAGCTTCCAATAGTCCTGTAAATCGTTTCGAGTTTACTAGAAGCGTGAAACCCTTCACGATCAAAGTGCGTTCTTTGCTATTGCAGCGAATTGTCGCTCTGTTGTGCAATTCGCAGCAGCAACTCGGTGCTCTGCCAAAACTTGAAATGTATTGCGTTTCATATCAGTGCTGAAAAAGGCTTCTGATTATTCACCGGCCCTAACCGGATGAGGTGGGTGGCTCCTGCTCCACCGGCATCGAATGTGCCAAAGTGCAGTTGTCATCGACTGCTAGGAAAGGAGCCACCCAATGAC